>NZ_JBMNDR010000026.1:0-24528 GCF_052543235.1 Streptomyces sp. SAS_272
ACCTTAAGCGGTGCCCCCGTGACCGTGCCTCACCGGCGTCTCACCTCTCCTCGACGGGCACCTTCTGCGAAGCCGGACCTGCCGACCCGTTCAGCGGCGAACTCCCGCCGGGAGCATGGCCGTTCTGGTTCATCGAGGCGAGCAGCTGCCGGGCCAGCCCCAGTCCCGTCCCGCCCATGGTGAGCGCCTTGGCGAACACGTCCGCCATGCCGTCGGCGCCGTTGAGCAGCACCATGTTGTCGACGTTGCCGAAGGCGGACGCGCCCGCCTTCACGATCTCCGGCCAGTTCTCGGCGAGTTGCTGGGCGACGACCGCCTCCTGGTTCTCGGCGAGCGCGGCGGCGCGGGCCTTGATGGCCTCCGCCTCCGCGAGACCCTGTGCCTTCGCCGCCTCGGCCGCCGCCAGACCCCTGGCCTGTGCGGAGGCCGCCTCGGCCTCACCGGTCGCCCGGGTCGCGGCCGCGGAGGCCTCACCCCGGGTCCTGGTCGCCTCGGCCTCGGCGCCGGCGGCCTGCTTGACGCGGGTCGCCTCGGCGGCCGCCGCGAGCTCCGTCTCCTTCGCCTTGGCCTCGGCCGCCGAGATCCGGGCGTCGCGCTCGGCCTCGGCCAGCGTGCGCTTCTCGTAGGCCTGCGCGTCCGCGGGCTTGCGCACGTCCGCCTGGAGCTGTTGCTCGCGACGGTGCGCCTCCAGCTCGGCCACCCGTGTCTCCTGGACGACGACCTCCTGCCGGGCGGCGGCGTCGGCGAGGGGTCCCGCCTGACGGGCCTTGGCGCCCGCCTTGTCCCGCTCGGCCTGGTAGCCGGCCTGGAGGATCTCGCTGTCCCGGGTGGCCTCCGCCATCCGGGCGAACGAGGCCTGCTCCGCCTCCGTGGCGAGCCGGTTGGCCTCCGCCTGGGCGATGCGCGCATCCCGCTGCACGGCCGCCGCGTGCGGCATCGCCATGTTCTTGATGTAACCGGTCGGGTCCTCGATCTCGTGGATCTGCAGCGAGTCCACGATCAGGCCCAGCTTCTCCATCTCCGTGCCGCAGGCGGCACGGGTCTGCCCGGTGAGCTTCTCCCGGTCGCGGATCATGTCCTCGACCGTCAACCCGCCCACGATGGACCGAAGATGACCGGCGAAGACGTTGTGCACCCGCTCCGACATCAGCTTCTGCTGGTCGAGGAAGCGCCGGGCCGCGTTGGCGATCGACACGAAGTCGTCGCCCACCTTGAAGATGACCACGCCCCGCACCCTGAGCGGAATGCCCTGGTGCGTCACGCAGTCCACCTGCAGTTCGGTCTCGTTCAGGTCGAGCGACAGCTTGCGCACCACCTGCACGCCGGGCATCACCAGCGTTCCGCGCCCGGTGACGATGCGGAAACCCATGCCCGCCTCGAGACCCTCGGTACGGTGGTTGGAGCCGGAGATGACGAGTGCCTCGTTGGGCTCCGCGACGCGCCACATCATCTTGAACAGACCGATCAGAGCGAGGACGGCGACAACCGCCACCCCCGCAACGACGCCGACAACCATCGGCATACGCCCCCTTGTGATGGTGCCCTTTCGGCACCGAACGAAGGGAGTCTGCGCCTCGCCGGCCCCGGGTTGAAGGCGCTGACGCATCCTTGTTGCAATCTTGACGCTTACGTTCCCGAAGCCGCACGAAAGCGGCTCTCACCTGGGTCGCGGCGGGCTCAACTGTCGTACGCGCGGGTGACGTAGACCGACCGGGGCGGCAGGTGCTCCACCACCATCACGACGGTGCCGCGCTCGATGCGGGCCGTGCCGTCCGCCGCGTAGGCGAGGAAGTGCTCGGCCCCGCCGCGCACCCGGACCATGACCTCGCCGACGAGCCCCGGCCCGATCGTCCCGGTGACCCGCCCCATCAGCCCGACCATCGACGCGTCGTCCATGGTCACAGGGTACGGGCACAACACGGCCGTCAGGCCGGGGAGTCGGCGGCCGCTTCGCTCGGCCACCGTTCGTGCCAGCGCAGCTCCGCCTCCAGCTGGGCGGCGAGCGAGAGCAGCAGCGGCTCGCTGTGGGCCGGACCGAGCAGCTGAGCCCCGACCGGCAGCCCGCCGGGGGCGAAGCCGGCCGGGACATTCACGCCGGGCCAGCCGAGCACGTTCCACGGCCAGGCGTACGGACATGCGGCGATCATGGCGCGGTCGGTGGCGATGCCGCCCAGCTCCAGCATGGCCCCGATGCGCGGCGGGGGAGCGGCCGTCGTCGGCGCGAGGACCACGTCGTAACCCTCGAAGAAGGCGCCGACACGGCGGTGCAGGACGGTCTCGGCGCGCCGGGCCGCCCGCAGCGGCGCTCCGCCGAGCAGCTTGCCCAGCCGGGCGGCGTCCCGGGTGCGCCGGTCCAGGAGCGCGGGGAAGGGCGCGTCGGCGACCCACTCGGCGATGCCCGCGGTCGCCCGGGGCACGAAGGTGAGGCCGATCTGCCCGTACGGCGGATCGGCCTCCTCGACGGTGTGGCCCAGGCCGGCCAGTGTCTCGGCGAGTTCGAGGACCCGGGCGCGGACCTCGGGCCGCAGCCGGGCGGCCACGGCGGTGAACGGCGGCTTCAGCGACAGCGCGATGCGCAGCCTGCCGGGGTCGCGGCGCACCGCCGCCGAGGCGTCGACGGCCGGCGGCCGGTGCGGGTCGCCTGCGTGGTTGCCCGCGGCCGCGTCGAGCAGCAGGGCCGCGTCGGCGACGGTCCGGGCCAGGGTGCCGTTGACGGTGATGCCCTGGAAGGACTCGCCGCGCGGCCAGGTCGAGATGCGGCCACGCTGCGGTTTGACGCCGATCAGATGCGTCCAGGAGGCCGGGATGCGGACGGAGCCGGCCCCGTCCGAGCCGAGGGCGGCCGGCACCAGCCCCGCCGCCACCGCCGCCGCCGAACCGCCGGAGGATCCGCCGGGCGTGTGCCCGGTGCTCCACGGGTTGCGGGTGGCGCCGAAGGCCGGGCCCTCGGTGAACGGCCACTGCCCGAGCTCGCAGGTGTTGGTCTTGCCCACGATCACGGCTCCGGCCGCCCGCAGCCGGCGGACCGCCTCGCCGTCCTCGGCGACGGGAGGGTGGGCGCCGGCGCAGCCGAACGCGGTCGGCTCGCCCGCCACGTCCATGTCGTCCTTGACGGCGACCGGGACCCCGAGCAGGGGGCGGCGCACGCCGGACGCCAGTTCCCGGTCGGCCGCCTCGGCTTCGGCGAGCGCGGCCTCGGCCCGCACCACCCGGAAGGCGTTGAGGACGCCCTGGGTCGCCTCGATCCGGGCGAGGGTGCGCTCGACGAGCGCGCGGGACGACACCTCGCCCTCGGCCAGGGCGCGTGCGGTGTCCGTCAGACCTGCGGCACGGTCGGGCGTCATACAGGGCACCTCCGGGACGACGTCGTCTACCGCACGGTAACCTGCGGCGGCCGCACAGTGGAACGGATCGCGGACGACGGTGAGTTGGGCGCCCTGGCGGAGAGGGTCGCAACCTCCGGCGACACAGTCGCCTCACAGGCGCCTCGTGTTCCTGCGCAAAGGATTGACGTGTTCCCGCCCCGCCCCTAGCTTCTGATCGACTTTCCGGACCTTGTTCGGGATGTCGAACCCTGAGCCGTAGGAGAGCCGCACCATGACGACACGTCCCCCCGCCCCGTCCCGCCGTTCCCTGCTGCGCGCGATGGCCGTCCTGCCCGCAGCCGCGTTCGTGCTCGGCGAGGCCCCCGGCCTGCTCGGCACGGCCCTCGCCGCCGCGCCCGGCGCCGGATCGGCCACCCGCTACACCATCGTGCCGTTCCTCGACAGCGACGACGGGACGGTGAACGTCTACCAGTCCGACGACGCCACCGACTTCCGGCTGGTGCAGGCCTCCGCGTACACCCCGCCCAGCAACCGCATCCGCGACGCCAGCGTCTTCAAGCACACCAACGGCTACTACTACATCACCTACACCACCCACACCTGGCAGGACGCCAGCACCACCATCGGCTTCGCCCGCAGCTCCGACCGGGTCAACTGGTCGTTCCTGTACGACTACACGGTCCCGATCGCGGGCCTCTCCCGCGCCTGGGCGCCGGAGTTCTTCGTCGACAGCGACGGCAGCGTCAACGTCATCGTGTCCTGCTCGACGACGAACGACGAGTGGATCTTCACGCCGTACCTCCTCAAGGCCACCGACTCCTCGCTCACCGCCTGGAGGTCACCGGTCGCCCTGTCCGGCATCGGCGCCAACCACATCGACACGTACATCGTGAAGACCGGGTCGACCTACCACGCGTTCACCAAGAACGAGACGGCGAAGTACATCGAGTACGCGACGGCGTCCAACCTCGCCGGCCCCTACACGATCAAGAAGACCGGCGACTGGGCCGGCTGGGGCAGTTACCGCGAGGGTCCGACCGTCATCCAGCTCGACAACGGCGCCTGGCGGATCTTCTTCGACGGCTACGGCGACCACAAGTACTACTACAGCGACAGCTACGACTCCTTCGCGACCTGGAGCGCCCCCAAGGCGCTGCCCGGCATCTCGGGCACGGCGCGCCACTTCACGGTCATCAAGGAGACGGTGACCGGTGGCCCCACCCTGACCAAGAACGCCACGCGCAGCCTGCGTTCGCAGAACTACACCACCCGCTACTGGCAGGAGCAGTCCGCCCTGCTCAACCTGCCCGTCGTGACCGGCTCCAGCACCGCCGCCGAGAAGCAGGCGGCCACCTTCACCGTCGTCGCCGGCCTCGCCGACGCCAACGCCTACTCGTTCCGCGACGCGGCCGGCAAGTACCTGCGCCACTACTCCTTCCGCGGCCGCTTCGACGCCAACGACGGCACGTCCACCTTCGCGCGGGACGCCACCTTCATCGCCCGCACCGGCACGGCCGCGGGCTCGGTCCGCTTCGAGTCGTACAACTACCCCGGCAACTACCTGCGCCACTACAACTACGAGCTGCGCGTGGAGCAGTCCGACGGCACGGACCTCTTCCGGCAGGACAGCTCCTTCGTGCCGGTGACAGCCTGGTCCTGAGCCGCACCCCCGGCCGACCGCCTTCACGGCGCCCGGCAGGCCTTGACGGCTTACGACCCGGCTCTGACCGACCCGGTGTCGTACGCCGTGATCACGGCCTGGATGCGGTCGCGGACGCCGGGCGACTCCCGCGTACGCGGGTTCGCCTCCGCCGCCGAAGTGGCGCAGCGCCTTCTCGCTGCGCGGCTTGTCGAAGGCCGCCGTCACGGCACTCGGCCCGCGCGGCATCCGCGTCAACACGATCCACCCCGGCTTCATCGAGACCGAGATGACCGCCTCCGCCCCGTCCGCCTTCCGTGAGGCGAACGTCCGCGAGACCCCGCTCGGCCGCACCGGCACCGTGGACGAGGTCGCCCCGCTCGTGGTCTTCCTCCTGTCCGACGAGTCCTCCTTCATCACCGGCGCCGAGATCCCGGTCGACGGTGGACTCACCGCGCACGGCGGCGTCAAGTCCATCGCGGAAGCGACGAGTCCGACCGCGGCCGGCTCGACTCCGGTGAGCCGACTCCCGTGATGGGGCCTGCTGCGGGCGGAGGCGGGGCCAGACTCACTCGGCCCCGCCTCGACGAGACGGCTGTGTACGCCGCCCGAGCGCCAGGATCGCCACCGTGCTGGGCGGCGGCTGGATCGCCTCCGGCCCACCCGACCCCACCCGTCAGCCCACCCTGAGCGGGCCTTCGGGGGCTGCGGATGCATCCCATGGAAGGGGCCGGGGAGTGGGAGGTCCAGACTCCGGTCCTGGGCGCCGCGGCGCACGGGCTGCGGCCGGGTGAGCACGTGTGGTTCCGCCACGCCAAGGCGGGCGAACCGTGCGAACGCGTCGACACGCTCCACCTGGTGTCGGACGGCGAGATCGTCGAGGAGGTCACGACCTACCGCGGCGAAGGTCACGCCTTCCTCTGCTCCCGTGCCCGTTTCGGTCCCGTGCCCGCTCCGGTTCCCTGCCCGCTCCGGTTCCTGTGGAGCAGCCGTGCGGTCGGGTCCTCGGGCCTTCCCGAGCCGCACCGCCGCGGCCGGGCGGCAGGAGGCGGGCGGGGGCACCCGGGCGGGAACGCCCAGGCCACCGCCCAGTAGAGTGCGCCCCTGTCGTCCCGAGCCGTCCACGAACACCGAGGTAGCGCGCAGTGACCCCCGCACGACCAGGACCGTCGCCCGCCGTCACCGCCGCCGTCACCGTCGTCGGGATCGGAGCGGACGGCTGGGCGGGTCTGCCGGACGCCTCCCGTGCCGCGCTGGGCGCGGCCGAGGTCCTGATAGGAGGTCCGCGTCAGCTGGACCTCGTGCCGCCCGACTGCGCCGGCCTGCGCGTCCCCTGGCCCTCGCCGCTGCGTCCGGCGGTCCCGGGCCTGCTCGCCGCGCACGCAGGCCGTCGGATCGCCGTCCTGGCGAGCGGGGACCCCATGTTCCACGGCATCGGACGCGCCCTCGCCGAGGAACTCGGCCCCGCGCGACTGCACGTGCTGCCGCACCCCTCGTCGGTCTCCCTCGCCGCCGCCCGGCTCGGCTGGCCGCTCGAGGACGCCGAGGTCGTCACGCTCGTCGGCCGCCCCACGGCCCGCCTCGCCGCCGCCCTGCACACCGGCCGTCGGCTCCTCGTCCTCGGCGCGGACGCCGCCGCTCCCGCGGAGATCGCCGCCCTGCTGCGCGACCGGGGGTTCGGGCCGAGCCCGATGCGGGTCCTGGAGCAGCTCGGCGGTGCGAGGGAGCACACGACCGCGCCGCGCACCGCCGACGACTGGCCCGTCGACGGACCGCTCGGCGACCCGCTCAACGTCGTCGCCGTGGAATGCCGCCGCGCCCCTGACGCACTGCGGCTCGGCGCGGGCCCCGGGCTGCCGGACGAGGCGTACGAGCACGACGGGCAGCTCACCAAGCGGCACGTCCGTGCGGCCACGCTCGGCGCACTCGCCCCCGCCCCCGGTGAGCTGTTGTGGGACGTCGGCGGCGGCTCGGGCTCCATCGCGATCGAGTGGATGCGCATGCACCCCTCGTGCCGCGCGGTCACCGTGGAGCGTGACCCGGCGCGGGCCGCGCGCATCGCCCGCAACGCCGACCGGCTCGGGGTGCCCGCACTGCGCGTGGTCACCGGCGCGGCGCCCGCGGCCCTCGCCGAACTCCCGCCGCCCGACGCGGTGTTCGTCGGCGGCGGGCTCACCGCGCCCGGCCTCCTCGACGCGTGCTGGGAGGCGCTGCCGGCCGGCGGGCGACTGGTCGCCAACACCGTGACGCTGGAGTCGGAGGCGCTGCTCGCCGAGGCCCGCCGCCGTCACGGAGGCGAGCTGGTGCGGCTGGCGGTGGCGCACGCCGTCCCCGTCGGCGCGTTCACCGGCTGGCGGCAGGCGATGCCCGTGACCCAGTGGGCCGTCCACAAGACCCTCGACACCTCTGCGGGAGAAGACCGATGACCGTGTACTTCATCGGCGCCGGGCCCGGCGCCGCCGACCTGATCACGGTGCGTGGCGCGCGCACGCTCGCCGCCTGCCGGGTCTGTCTGTACGCGGGCAGCCTGGTCCCGCGCGAGCTGCTCGCCGAATGCCCGCCGGGCGCGCGGCTGGTGGACACCGCCCAGCTGGACCTCGACCGGATCACCGCCGAGCTGGTGCGCGCCCACGAGGAGGGGCACGACGTGGCGCGGCTGCACTCCGGGGACCCGTCGGTGTTCAGCGCCGTCGCCGAGCAGATGCGGCGGCTGGACGCGGCCGGCGTGCCCTACGAGGTCGTCCCCGGCGTGCCCGCCTTCGCCGCCGCGGCCGCCGCCCTCAAGCGCGAGCTGACGGTGCCGACCGTCGGCCAGACCGTCATCCTCACCCGGATCGCCCACCGCGCCACCGCCATGCCCGAGGGCGAGGACCTGGCCACCCTCGGCCGCAGCGGCGCGCTGATCGTGCTGCACCTCGCGGCCCGGTACGTGGACCGGGTGGTCGGCGAGCTCCTTCCGCACTACGGCGCCGACTGCCCCGCAGCCGTCGTCGCCTACGCCTCCCGCCCCGAGGAGCTGATCATCCGCGGCACGCTCGACGAGATCGCCGGCAAGGTGAAGGAGGCCGGGGTGCTGCGCACGGCCGTCATCATGGTCGGCCGGACGCTGGGAGCGGAGCAGTTCCGCGACAGCCACCTCTACTCCCCGGACCGCGACCGCCACGACTGCTGAACGCCCTCCCCGAAGGCGGGCAGGGGGCGCACGCGTCAGCCGCGCCGTCACAGGCCGACGGGAGCGTGGGCAGCGGGCAGCGGGCAGCGGGCAGCGGGCGGCGGGCGGCGGGCGGCGGGGCTACGGTCCGGCCACGGTGCTGCGGCCCACCACGGTCCCCGCGCGGTCGATGCAGATGACGTCCACCGCGACCGGGGCCCCGCGCAGCACGCCCAGCGCCTCGTCGCGTGCGGTCGTCGCCACGAGGTCGCCGAGCGGAACCCCGGCCGCGGCGCACAGTTGGAGGGCGGCGAGCCCCGTGTTGGCGCCGGCCACCTCCGCGGCGAGCTCCGGGCCCGCGCCGCCCCTTCGGGCCAGCTCGGCGAGGAAGCCCTTGTCGACCTGGGAACGGGCCGAGTGCAGGTCGAGGTGGCCCGCGGCGAGCTTGGAGAGCTTGGCGAAGCCGCCGCAGATCGTCAGACGGTCCACGGGGTGGCGGCGGACGTACTTCAGGACCGCGCCGGCGAAGTCGCCCATGTCGAGCAGAGCCTCCTCGGGCAGCCGGTACTCGGCGAGGACCGTCCGCTCCGACGTCGAGCCCGTGCACCCGGCGACGTGCGTGCGGCCCGCCGCCCGGGCCACGTCCACGCCCCGCCGGATGGAGTCGATCCACGCCGAGCACGAGTACGGCACGACGATCCCGGTCGTGCCGAGGATGGAGAGCCCGCCGAGGATGCCCAGACGCGGGTTCCAGGTGGAGCGGGCGATCTCCTCGCCGTGGTCGACGGAGAGGGTGATCTCGACGTCCCCGGCGCCGCCGTGCCGGGCCGCCGCCTCGGCCATGTGGTCGCGCATCATCTGGCGGGGGACCGGGTTGACGGCGGGCTCCCCGACCGGCAGGGGCAGGCCGGGAAGGGTGACCGTGCCCACGCCGGGCCCCGCCCGGAACACCACCCCGGACCCGGTCGGCAGCAACCGCACCGTGGCCCGGACCAGCGCCCCGTGCGTGACGTCCGGATCGTCGCCGGCGTCCTTCACGATCCCGGCCATGGCGTACTCGTCCGTCAGCTCCTCGGCCGCCAGCGCGAACGCCGGCGTCTGCCCCCTCGGCAGCGTGATCGTCACCGGGTCGGGGAACGCGCCGGTCAGCAGGGCGGTGTAGGCGGCCGTGGCGGCCGCCGTCGCACAGGCGCCGGTCGTCCAGCCGGGCCGCAGCCCGGTGTGCTTGAGTTGGGCGCCGCGGCCGCCCTTCGGGTCGCTCGCGCCTGCCACGTCACTGCTCATGATCGGATCCGGACTCTCGTGCACGTACTGATTCTCGGTGGAACCACGGAGGCCCGCCGCCTCGCCGAGCTGCTGCACGGCACGCCCGGCCTGGAGACGACCAGCTCCCTGGCCGGACGGGTGGCCAGTCCCCGGCTGCCGCCGGGCGAGGTCCGCGTCGGCGGCTTCGGCGGGACCGAGGGGCTGACGGCCTGGTTGCGCGAGCGGGCCGTCGACGCGCTCATCGACGCCACCCACCCCTTCGCCGGGACCATCAGCTTCCACGCGGCGCGGGCCGCCGCCACCGCCCATGTTCCCCTGCTCGCCCTGCGCCGCCCCGGGTGGGTCCCCGTCGAGGGCGACCGCTGGCACGAGGCCGACTCCCTGGAGCACGCGGCGCGGCTGCTGCCCGCGCTGGGCCGCCGCGTGTTCCTCACCACGGGACGGACGGGCCTGCCCGCGTTCGCCGCCCTGGACGGACTGTGGTTCCTCGTGCGCTCCGTCGACGCGCCCGAGGCTCCGCACCCGCCGCACGGCGAGATCCTGCTCGACCGCGGTCCCTTCACCCTGGACGGCGAGCGGGAGCTGCTGCGCCGCCACCGCATCGACGTCGTGGTGACGAAGGACAGCGGAGGAGCGGCGACCGCGCCGAAGCTGACCGCGGCCCGTGAGGCCCGGCTGCCCGTGGTCGTGGTCCGGCGACCGGCCGTCCCGGAGGGCGTGCCCGAGGTCGAGGAACCCGAACAGGCGGCCCGCTGGGTGGCGGAGCGCCTCGCCGCCTGCCCGCGCGCCTGACGTCCCGCCCGGCTCACGCCCCGACCCTGTCGTCCGCGCGGGAGGCGCACCCGCCCCTGATGCCTTGGCCCACTCACGCCCCGCACCGAGTGCGCCCCGAGCCCCTGCCGTCCCGGCGGGGGTGTCCCCGCCCCTGACGTCCGCGAAGGCGGCGGCCTCGCCCCCGGCGCCCACGCGGGAGACGTCCCGCCCCTGCCGGCCGTGTGCGAGACGTCATGGCGCCCCGTCCCCGCCGGCCGCGCCGGGAGGCGTCCCCGTACGTGCCGTCCCCGTCCCCGACAACCGTGGTGGGGCCGGTCGCCCGGCGCCGCGCACGCTCACGCCTCGGGGTACCGGCGGGGGGTCCAGACGATCTGCTCGCCGTCCCCCCGCCGCACGGCCCGGGTCTGCGAGGAGCCCACCAGCAGGATCGTCCGCATGTCGACCACGGCGGGGTCCAGATCGGCCAGCCGTACGATCCGCACCCGCTCGCCGGGGCCGCCGACGTCCCGCGCGACCACCACCGGGGTGTCCGGCGCCCGGTGCTCCAGGAGCAGCTCGCGCGCCTTGCCCACCTGCCAGGTGCGGCTGTGCGAGCCCGGGTTGTACAGGGCCAGCACCAGATCCGCCGAGGCCGCCGCGCGCAGCCGCTCGGCGATCACCTCCCACGGCTTGAGCCGGTCGGAGAGCGAGATCGTGGCGTAGTCGTGGCCGAGCGGGGCGCCCGCGCGGGCGGCGGCCGCGTTGGCGGCGGTCACCCCCGGCAGCACCCGCACCGGCACGTCCGCGTACTCGGGCTGCGAGGCTGCCTCCAGGACGGCGGTCGCCATCGCGAACACCCCCGGGTCGCCGCCGGAGACGACGGCCACCCGCCGACCGCGCTGCGCCAGCTGCAGTGCGAACTCGGCGCGCTCGGACTCCACCCGGTTGTCGCTGCCGTGCCGCGGCTGTCCGGGCCGCACGGGCACCCGGTCGAGGTATGTCGTGTAGCCCACCAGATCGTCGGCGGCGGCCAGCGCGGCCCGGGTCTCGGGCGTCAGCCACAACGGGCCGGCGGGGCCGGTGCCGACCACCACGACGTCCCCGAGGGACCGCACGGGACGCTCGGCGTCGACCCGGCTGGGCAGCACGGCCACCGAGAAGTACGGCACCGACTCCGGGTCCACGTCCGCCAGTTCGCCGGTCCGCTCCCCGCTCATCGTGGCCCGCTCCACGTACCGCGCCTCGTCCAGCCGTCCCGCCGCCTCCAGCGCGCGCCGCACCTTGGGGAAGGTGCGGCCGAGCTTCATCACCACGGCCACGTCGGTGGCGGCGAGCCGCGCCGTCAGCTCCTCCTCGGGCAGCGTGCCCGGCAGCACCGTCAGCACCTCCTCGCCCTCGGCGAGCGGGGCGCCCAGCCGGGCGGCGGCGGCGGACACCGACGTGACACCGGGGACGACCTCGGTCTCGTAACGGTCGGCGAGCCGTTTGTGCATGTGCATGTAGGAGCCGTAGAACAGCGGATCGCCCTCGGCGAGCACCGCGACCGTGCGTCCCGCGTCGAGATGCACGGCCAGCCGGGCGGCCGCCTCGGCGTAGAACTCGTCCATGGCGCCCTGGTAGCCGCCCGGGTGGTCGGTGGTCTCCGTGGTGACCGGGTAGACCAGCCGCTCCTCGACATGGTCGGCGCGCAGGTGCTTCGCCGCGATCGAGCGGGCGATGGACCGGCCGTGCCGGGCGCTGTGATACGCGATCACGTCCGCCTCGCCGATCACCTCGACGGCCCGTACGGTCATCAGGGAGGGGTCGCCGGGGCCGAGCCCCACGCCGTACAGCTTGCCGCTCATTCTTCCTCGCTCGCGATCGCGTTGAGCGCGGCGGCCGCGATGGCGCTGCCGCCACGGCGTCCGCGCACCACCAGGTACTCCAGGCCGAGCGTGTTCGCCGCCAGGGCGTCCTTCGACTCGGCCGCGCCGATGAACCCGACCGGCGCGCCGATCACGGCGGCGGGACGGGGCGCGCCCTCCTCGATCATCTCCAGCAGCCGGAAGAGGGCGGTGGGCGCGTTGCCGACGGCGACCACCGAGCCCTCGAGCCGGTCCCGCCACAGCTCCAGCGCGGCGGCGGTGCGCGTGGTGCCCAGCCGCGCCGCCAGTTCCGGCACGCTCGGGTCGGACAGCGTGCACAGCACGTCGTTGGCGGCGGGCAGCCGACGGCGGGTCACTCCGCTGGCCACCATCTGCACATCGGTGAAGATCGGCGCGCCGGCCCGCAGCGCCTCGCGGGCGCGGGCGACGACGCACGGCGTGTACGCCAGGTCTTGTACGAGGTCGACCATCCCGCAGGCGTGGATCATCCGGACCGCGACCTGGCTGACGTCGGCGGGCAGCCCTTCGAGGTCCGACTCCGCGCGGATGGTGGCGAAGGACCGGCGGTAGATGGCCGCTCCGTCCTTCTCGTAGTCGTAGCTGCTCACGGTGTTCGTCTCGCTGCTCTCGATGGTGGTACGGCTCATGAGGTGATCGCCGCCAGGGCGGCGGCGAGGTCGTCGGGGTCGGTCATCGGTGCGGTGAGCGTCGGACGGCCCGACCGCACTGCGGACAGCCGGTAGCCGCCGTCCTCGGAGGCGACCACGTCGATCCGGTCGCCGTGCGGGTGTCCGCAGCGCCGTTCGCAGCCGGACCAGTACAGCGGGAGGGGGCAGGCGCCGGCCGCGTCGACAGTGTCGGCCGCGTCGGCCCGGACGTCGGCGTGGGATTTGCCACACCCGGGCCGTCCGACGCACGCGCCGACCCGCGGCCAGGGCGAGGCCGGATCGGTGACGAGACCGGCCGCGGCGAGCCGCGCGAGCGACTCGGCACGCTGCCGCGGGGACTGGTCCGGCGCCGGGACGACGACTCCGCGCCACGGGGTCAGCCGCAGCCCGGTCCCGGCGACCCCCGTCAACTCCCGCCACTGGCGGGCGGAGAGCCGCCCGAGCGGCACATGCGCGGACAGGGCGTCGCCGACGACGCCGGGCGAGGGCCCAGGGGCGACCGCGGCGGCGACCTCCGTCAGGGACGAACGGACGATTCCGCCGGCGTCCAGGCGGCGGCGTACCCGATCGGTCAACTCGCCTTCGGGCAGGTTGAGTTCGGCCACCCGCCAGACTCCGCCGCCGGACTCCCGTACGGCTTCCAGGAACGTCTCGGCCGCCAGCAGCGCGGCCCGCGGCGCGTCCTGCGCGGACACCCGCACCGCACCCGGATCGAGCACCGCGCCGCCGTCGCCGGTCGCCCGCAGCGTCACGTCCGCGCCGAGCCCGGCGACGTCCCCGCGCCCGTCGTCCAGGGCGAACAGGAACCGGCCCGACAGCTCCCGCGCCGGTCCGCTCCCGCACAGCGCCGCGTCGAGATCCGACAGCCAGGGCCCCACGTCGTGCAGACCGCGGCCGTCCAGGCCGGACAACGGTGAGGCGACGATGTTGCGCACCCGCTCGTGCCCGGGGGAGGGCAGCAGCCCGGCCGCGTCCAGCACGGCCGCGAGCTCCGCGCCGCAGCCGTCCGCGAGGCCCCGCAACTGCACGTTGCCGCGCGAGGTCAGATGGACGTCCCCGTCGCCCAGCCGCCCGGCCGCCTCGCCCAGCGCCTCGGCCTGACGGACGCTCAGCACCCCGCCGGGCACCCGGACCCGGGCCAACGCCCCGTCGTCCGCCGCATGCAGCCGCAACGCCCCGGGGCAGGCGTCACCGCGGTCCCGTGAGACCGCTGTGGCCTGGGATGTTGGACGGAGGTCAGCCGAGGACATGGCGGCGAGCATACCCACGTCCACCTGGGAGGTATGCCTGTGCCCTCTTCCCCCGCCCCTTACTATGCTCTGCGGTGGATCATCCGGTCCGCCAACGCCACGACGGCGACAGGGGAGGAAGCCCGGTGCGAATCCGGCGCGGTCCCGCCACTGTGAGCCCGGCCCTCAGAAGCCGGGCGAGTCAGGAACTCCCGCCGTCCGACACCGCCCGGGGCGCGGACACCCCGAGGAAGGCCGACGTCCCATGATCCTTCTGCTGTCGACGTCCGACACCGACCTGCTGAGCGCCCGCGCCGCAGCCGGCCCGGTCCCGTACCGCTTCGCCAACCCGGCCCGGCTCGCCCTCGACGACCTCCCCGCGCTCCTCGACGGCGCCGACCTCGTCGTCGTACGCCTCCTCGGCGGGGTGCGCGCCTGGCAGGACGGCCTCGACCTGCTGCTCGCCGACGGCCGCCCGGTCGTCGTCCTGACCGGTGAACAGGCCCCCGACGCCCAGCTGATGGCCGCCTCCACGGTTCCCGTGGGCATCGCAGCCGAGGCCCACGCCTATCTCGCCCACGGCGGACCCGCCAACCTCGAGCAGCTCGCCCGCTTCCTCTCCGACACGGTCCTGCTCACCGGTCACGGCTTCGACTCCCCGGCGTCCGCCCCCACCTGGGGTCCGCTGGAGCGGCCGGCGCGGGACGACGCCCCCGGGGTCCCGACGATCGCCGTGCTGTACTACCGGGCCCATCACATGAGCGGCAACACCGCCTTCGTGCACGCCCTGTGCGACGCCGTCGAGGCGTCCGGCGCCCGGGCGCTCCCGCTGTACGTCGCCTCCCTGCGCGCCCCCGAGCCGGAACTGATCGAGGAGCTGCGGGCCGCCGACGCGATCGTCGCCACGGTGCTCGCCGCGGGCGGCACCCGCCCCGCCGAGGCCTCGGCGGGCGGCGACGACGAGTCCTGGGACGCGGGCGCGCTGACCTCCCTGGACGTCCCGATCCTCCAGGCGCTGTGCCTGACCTCCTCACGGACCGACTGGGAGTCGAGCGACGAGGGCGTCTCCCCGCTGGACGCGGCCGGCCAGATCGCCGTCCCGGAGTTCGACGGCCGGCTGATCACCGTCCCGTTCTCCTTCAAGGAGATCGACGCCGACGGACTGCCCGCCTACGTCGCCGACCCCGAACGGGCGGCCCGCGTCGCCGGCATCGCCGTACGCCATGCCCGGCTGCGCCACATCCCGCCGGCCGACAAGCGTCTCGCGCTCGTCCTCTCCGCCTATCCCACCAAGCACTCCCGGATCGGCAACGCGGTCGGCCTGGACACTCCCGCCAGCGCCGTCGCGCTGCTGCGCCGGCTGCGCGAGGAGGGCTACGACTTCGGGACGGACGCCGAGGTGCCGGGGCTGGCCTCCGGCGACGGCGACGAGCTGATCCGGGCGCTCATCGAGGCGGGCGGCCACGACCAGGACTGGCTCACCGAGGAGCAGCTGGCGCGCAACCCGGTGCGGATCGCGGCGGCGGACTACCGCCGCTGGTTCGCCGCGCTGCCCGAGGAGCTGCGCACGTCCGTCGAGGAGCACTGGGGCCCGCCGCCCGGCGAGATGTTCGTCGACCGCAGCCGCAACCCGGAGGGCGACATCGTCCTCGCCGCCCTGCGCTTCGGCAACCTGCTGATCCTCATCCAGCCCCCGCGCGGCTTCGGCGAGAACCCGATCGCCATCTACCACGACCCGGACCTGCCGCCCTCGCACCACTACCTGGCCGCGTACCGCTGGATCGCCGCGCGGACCGAGGACGGCGGCTTCGGCGCCGACGCGATGATCCACCTCGGCAAGCACGGCAACCTGGAGTGGCTGCCCGGCAAGAACGCCGGCCTGTCCGCCGCCTGCGGCCCCGACGCCGCCCTCGGCGACCTCCCCCTGGTCTACCCCTTCCTGGTCAACGACCCGGGCGAGGGCACCCAGGCCAAGCGCCGCGCGCACGCCACCCTGGTCGACCACCTCGTACCGCCGATGGCCCGCGCCGACTCCTACGGCGACATCGCGCGGCTCGAGCAACTCCTCGACGAGTACGCCCAGATCGCGTCCATGGACCCGGCGAAGCTGCCGGCGATCCGCGCCCAGATCTGGACCCTCATCCAGGCCGCCAAGCTCGACCACGACCTCGGCCTCGCCGACCGCCCCGACGACGACGGCTTCGACGACTTCCTGCTGCACGTCGACGGCTGGCTCTGCGAGGTCAAGGACGCCCAGATCCGCGACGGTCTGCACGTCCTCGGCAACCCGCCGGCCGGCGGCGACCGCGTCAACCTCGTCCTCGCGATCCTGCGCGCCCGCCAGATCTGGGGCGGCGCCACCGCCCTGCCCGGCCTGCGCGAGGCACTCGGCCTCGACGAGTCCGCCGCGACCCGCACGACCGCCGACGAGGCCGAGGCCAGGGCCCGGGCCCTCGTCCAGGCGATGGAGGACGCGGACTGGAACCCGGCCGCCGTCCCGGCCGAGCACGGCGAACAGGTCGCCGCCGTCCTGGAGTTCGCCGCCCGCGAGGTCGTCCCGCGGCTGGCCGGCACCACCGCCGAACTCGACCACGCCGTGCACGCGCTGGCCGGCGGATTCGTGCCGGCGGGCCCCTCCGGCTCGCCGCTGCGCGGTCTGGTCAACGTCCTGCCGACCGGCCGCAACTTCTACTCCGTCGACCCCAAGGCCGTCCCCTCCCGGCTCGCCTGGGAGACCGGCCAAGCCCTCGCCGACTCGCTCCTGGAGCGCTACCGCACCGACAACGGCGAGTGGCCGACGTCCGTCGGACTGTCCCTGTGGGGCACCAGCGCCATGCGCACCGCCGGCGACGACGTGGCCGAGGCCCTCGCCCTGCTCGGCGTCCGGCCCGTCTGGGACGACGCCTCGCGCCGCGTGACCGGTGTGGAGGCCGTCCCGCACGAGGAGCTGGGCCGCCCGCGCATCGACGTCACCCTGCGCATCTCGGGCTTCTTCCGGGACGCCTTCCCGCACACGATCGGGCTGCTGGACGACGCCGTCCGCCTCGCCGCCTCGCTCGACGAGCCGGCCGAGGTCAACCACGTGCGCGCGCACGTCCGTGCCGACCTGGCGGAGCACGGCGACGAACGCCGCGCCACCACCCGTATCTTCGGCTCCCGCCCCGGCACCTACGGCGCCGGCCTGCTCCAGCTCATCGACTCCCGCGACTGGCGCACCGACGCCGACCTCGCCGAGGTCTACACGGTGTGGGGCGGCTACGCCTACGGCCGCGAACTGGACGGCCGTCCGGCCCGCGACGAGATGGAGACGGCCTACAGGCGGATCGCGGTGGCCGCGAAGAACACCGACACCCGCGAACACGACATCGCCGACTCCGACGACTACTTCCAGTACCACGGCGGCATGGTCGCCACCGTCCGCGCCCTTCGCGGCACCGCACCCGAGGCGTACATCGGCGACTCCACCCGCCCCGAGACGGTCCGCACCCGCACGCTCGTCGAGGAGACCTCCCGCGTCTTCCGCGCCCGGGTCGTGAACCCCAAGTGGATCGAGGCGATGCGCCGCCACGGCTACAAGGGCGCCTTCGAGCTCGCCGCCACCGTGGACTACCTGTTCGGCTACGACGCGACCACCGGCGTGGTCGCCGACTGGATGTACGACAAGCTCACCGAGACCTATGTCCTGGACCCGACGAACCGCGAGTTCCTCCAGCAGGCCAACCCGTGGGCGCTGCACGGCATCGCCGAGCGACTGCTGGAGGCGCAGTCGCGCGGAATGTGGGCGAAGCCCGACCCGGCGGTGCTGGAGCAGTTGCGGCAGGTCTACCTGGAGACGGAGGGGGACCTCGAGGGCGAGGACTGACCGGCCCGTCCTCCCGCCCCCTCCCGGCCGCGTCCGCCGCCGCGACGCCGTGGCGCGAGCGACCGGTCCGGGCCCGCCCCGCGCGGGCCCGGACCGGGTTGTTCAGCGCCTAGGTGCCCGGCGGACGGTCAGGACGGCGACGTCGTCGTGGCGCCGGCCGTCCCCGGCGAAGCCGCGCGCGTCCTCGTGCAGGGCCCCGGGCAGTTCGGTGGGGGAGCGGTCGAGGTGCTTCATCAGGCGCTCGTCGAGCGGATAGAACGTGCCGTCGGCGGCCCGGGTCTCGGTGAGTCCGTCGGTGGTCAGCACCAGCGTGGCGCCGTCCGGGAACACGAACCAGTCCACGGTCGTGGGCTCGACGGCCAGTTCGGCGAGCCCGAGCGGGACGCCCGGGTCCACCGCGGCCGTGGTGACGGCCCCCTCGTGCACCAGACGCGGGGGTATGTGGCCGCAGTTGACGACCTGTGCCTCGTCGTCCGCGTCGACACCGACGATGAGGGCGGTCACGAACCGTTCGTCGTCGCCGGTCTGTTCGGCGTAGGAGTTGTGCCGGACGACCGCGGCGTCCAGGGCGTCGACGAGCGCGGTGAGCGTGGCCTCCCGGTAGGCCGCCTCGCGGAACGCGCCGATGACGGCGAACGCGGCGCCCACCGCGGCCAGGCCCTTGCCCTGGACGTCCCCGATCAGCACCCGCGTGCCCCACGGCGAGTCGACCACGTCGTAGATGTCACCGCCGACGAGCCGGTCCTCCTGCACGGGCTCGTAGACGCCGTTGACGAGGACGTCGTCGGTGAGCAGGGGGAGGGGATGCAGGATGTGCCGCTGCATGGCGGCGGCGGTGGAGCGCAGTCGCAGCATCTCCTGCTCACGCGCGATGCGCCGGTGGCAGGCGTAGACGGAGACGACCCCGAGGACCAGGGTGAGCAGCACCAGGAGACTGCGGTCCAGCCACCTGGCCCCGTCGCCGGCCCGCAGGAACAGGGTGAGGGAGACGAACAGGGTGGTCCACGCGGCCACGAACCTGGTCTGCTGCACGGTGCACAGCGCCGACGCCGTCCCCGGCAGGAAGACCAGGAGGCCGAGCAGCCACACCTCGGACCCGGACAGCACGCCGAGGACCTCGACCAGGACCGTCACCGTGAGCACGCCGACGACCGTCTCGGCGTTGCCAGGGGGCTCGATGGCGTCGACGGCGTCGAGGGCGCCGGCAGGTCTCTTGCGGCGGATACCGATCATGGGGTCTCCCGGGCGCGTGGCGATCCTCTCCACCTTAGACAGACCGGCGGTCCCCGCGGCGGGCCGACCCTGCGGGCAGGGGGCAGGGGGCAGGGGGCACGGGGCCGTATCCGGTCGGCACGTCGGCAGTGGCGGACGCCGGCGCCGCCGCCCGCACGGCTCGGTCGGCGATCCGCAGTGCTGCGATCCGCCGCGTCGCGACCCGCAGTGCTCAGTCGGCGATGCGCAGCAGCAGCTTGCCGGTCGACGTTCGGCCGCCCATCAGCTCGTGGGCCGCGGCCGCGTCCGCCAGGGAGAACTCCGCGGTGACGGGAACGCGCACCCGCCCCTCGGCCAGGGTGCGCAGGGCGCGCTCGGTGAGGGCGCGGAGCTCCTCGGGCGCCGACCGGGCCAGGCTCAGGATCGAGAAGCCGGCGACGGAGCGGCCCCCCTCGTACAGCTCGGGCTGCCCGACCTGCCAAGGCGGCGCCCCGCTCGCGTTGCCGAAGGACACCAGGCGTCCGAAGACGGCCAGCGCGTCGAGGCCCCGGCGCAGGGTGTCCCCGCCCACCGGGTCGAGCACCAGGTCGACGCCCCTGCCGCCGGTGGCCCGGCGGACGCCGTCCAGGAAGGCGTCCTGCGCGAACACCTCGTCGTAACCGTGATCGAGGGCGTGCGCCGCCTTGGCCGTGGAGGAGACGACGCCGTACACCGCTCCCGCACCGGCCGCCCGGGCCAGCTGCCCGGCCACCGTGCCGACGCCGCCCGCCGCGCCGTGCACCAGCACGGTCTCGCCGGCGCGCAGCCGCCCCACCTCGTGCAGCAGGGCGTGCGCGGTCGGCAGCACGGTGGGCAGCGCGGCCGCCGTGCGCAGGTCCACGCCCGCGGGGAGCGGCAGGACGGCGGCGGCCTCGGCGACCACGACCTCCGCGTAGGCTCCGCCGGCGACCAGGCCGGCGACCTCCTGCCCGGGGCGCAGACCGATGACGCCCGGTCCGACGGCCCGGACCCGTCCGGAGACCTCGAGTCCGGGACGGAACGGCAGGGCGTCCACCCGGTAGCCCTCCGCGCGGGCCTTGAGGTCCGCGAAGTTGACTCCGGCATAGGCGGCGTCGACGGTGACCTGTCCCGGCCCCGGCTCGGGCGTGTCGGCCTCGACGACCCTCAGCACCTCGGGGCCGCCGTACTCCTGGAACTCCACTGCGTGCATGACGGCGTCACCGCACCCTTCGACGACTGTTCAACGGAAAGCGAACACTGGGACTGTAAGATATTCGTCGAACACCGGGCAACCCGCCGGAGGGTCAGGCGGCCGGACCGACCGGTTGAGAGCGGGACGAGACCCGGCCGAGTGCGGGACGAGGAGAGGGCATGGCGAAGGGGACCGAGGGCGGCAGTCACCGTGCGGCGCCGGTGCACACGGACCCGGGCGAGGTGTCGGTCGTGTCCGCGCTGTCCGCGCTCGCCGACCCGGTGCGCATCCAGCTGGTCCGCGAACTGGCGGGCTCCGCCGACTGGGCGCGCAGCTGCGGCGGCTTCGACGTGCCGGTCGGCAAGGCCGCGCTCAGCCACCACTTCTCGGTACTGCGCGGCGCCGGCCTGGTCGAACAGCGCGACGAGGGTCCGAGGCGGACCAACCGGCTGCGCCGCGAGGAGTTCGACGCGTGCTTCCCCGGCCTGCTCGATCTGGTGCTTCGCGGCGACTCCTCCGGCTGACCGGGGTCGTCGTCGGCCGGAGGGCTGCCCGGCGGGTGAACGCCCGAAGGGGCGCCGCCGTACCCCTCGACGCGTGTCCGTCCACCGGCGCGCACGGATGAACGCCGCCACACGGATACGGAGTCGTACGTGCCTCAGCAGCCCCCGTCCCGTCTCCCGGCCCGACGCCCGGCCCGCCTTCCGCGCCCGGTCGCCCTGGCCGGCAGCCTGCCCCTGCTCCTGTGCGTCACCGCGTGCGGCGGCGGCGCGGACGGCGCGGCGCGGAAGGGCGAGCCGACGCCGACCACGGTGACCGCCGCGGCGGCGGCCGGGGTCGTGGCGCCGGCGAAGGTCGAGGTGATCGCCGGGTTGACCGGCTGCACGGCCACCATCCGCATCGAGGCGGCGGAACTGCGTCAGGGCGTCTGTCGCGCCGAGGGGGCCGAGTACCTCATCACCACGTTTCCCGAGGAGCGGCACAAGGAGACCTGGCTCGACGCCGCGGCCGTCTACGGCGGGCGCTACCTGGTCGGCTCCCGCTGGGTGGTCAGCGCGCAGCCCGAGCTGCTGACGCGGTTCCAGTCCAAACTCGGCGGCGACATCAGGCAGTTGGGCGCGGCGGCGGCCCCGTCCGCCGCTGCGCCGAGCGCATCCTGACCCGCAGGCCTACTGCCGGTCGCGCCGACCTCCCCGGTCTTGCCGCCTCCGCCGGTCGCGCCGACCTCCCCGGTCTTGCCGCCTCCGCCGGTCGCGCCGACCTCCCCGGTCTTGCCGCCTCCGCCGGTCGCGCCGACCTCCCCGGTCTTGCCGCCTCCGCCGGTCGCGTCGGCCGGCGTCCGTTGCGCTACGGGCGCGGCCAGGGCCGTCCGCCGATGGCCTCGATGCCGTTGTTGAAGCGCCGCAGGTAACCCGCGAAGGCGGCGATGTCGTCGTCGGACCAGTCGTGCATCACCTGGTCCAGGATGTCGATGATCCCTTCCCGCTCCGTGTCCAGCAGGCGCTGCCCCTCGTCGGTGAGCCGGAACTTGCGGGCCATCCCGCCCTCCGGATCGGGGATGCGCTCGATCAGCCGCGCGCGCATCGCCGCCGCCGTCTGCCGGTTGAGGGTGGAGGCGTCCAGGCCGAAGGCGTCGCTGAGCTCCCCGATCGACATGGGCCCCTGCACCCGGATCCGGCTCAGCAGGACGTAGGCGCTGCGCTCCAGAACGCTGTTCTTGCGGCGGCCGCCCCGCTGGTTCAGGAACGTGTGACGGCTCAGCAGCATCTGCTCGTACTCGACCTCATGGGCGGGCGTCTCCATGCATCCATCCTGGCATACCGGTGTGTATGAGCCACATCATGTGTGCGATACACATCGCATGTACGATGCACATCCTCACGCGTCACCTTCCCGAGGAGTCCCCATGGGCGCCATCGCCCCCCAGTCCGCGGCCCGCCCCGGCGCCGTGATCGCCACGCTGGCCTTCGCCGGCACCACGGCGGCGATCATGCAGACGCTGGTCACGCCGCTGATCGCCGAACTGCCGCAGATCCTGGACACCTCGTCCTCGAACGCGGCCTGGGTGATCACCGTCACGCTGCTGGTCGCGGCCGTGTGCGTGCCCGTCGTCGGCCGCCTCGGCGACCTCCTGGGCAAGCGCCGGATGCTGCTGGCCTGCTCGGTGCCGCTCATCGTCGGCTCGGTGGTCTGCGCGTTCGCCTCCGACGTGGTGACGATGATCGTGGGCCGCGGTCTGCAGGGCATGGGCATGGGCATGGTGCCCCTCGGCATCGCGCTGCTGCGGGACGTCGTGCCCGCCGAGAAGCTCAGCGGCTCCATCGCGCTGGTCAGCGCCTCCATGGGCATCGGCGGTGCGATCGGCCTGCCGCTGGCCGCCGCGGTCGCCCAGTACGCGAACTGGCGTGTGCTCTTCTGGGGCTCCGCCGCACTGGCCGCCGTCGTGGCCGTCCTGATCTACACGCTCGTCCCGGACGTCCCGGCAGGCGCCAAGGGCCAGCGCTTCGACCTGCCCGGCGCGATCGGCCTCGGCGTCGGCCTGGTCTGCCTGCTGCTCGGCGTCTCCAAGGGCGCCGACTGGGGCTGGGCCTCCGGCACCACGCTCGGTCTGTTCGCCGCCGCCCTGGTGGCCCTGGCCGGCTGGGGCCTGTGGGAGGTGCGCACCGCCGACCCGCTGATCGACCTGCGCACCACGGCCCGCCCCCGGGTGCTGCTGACCAACCTGGCCTCCGTCTTCATCGGCTTCGGCATGTACGCGAGCATGCTGGTGATGCCGCAGCTGCTTCAGTTCCCGGAGGCCACCGGCTACGGCCTCGGCCGGTCGATGCTCGCGGCAGGTCTGTGGATGGCGCCCGGCGGTCTGACGATGATGCTGGTCTCGCCGCTCGGCGGGAAGCTCACCAACGCCCGCGGCCCGAAGTTCACGCTGGTCTGCGGCGCGCTGGTGCTGGCGGCCGGATACTTCGTGTCGCTGGCGCTGATGGGGTCCGCCTGGGGCGTCATGGTGGTCACGCTCGTCACCAGCGCCGGGGTGGGCCTCGCGTACGGGGCGATGCCCGCCCTGATCATGAGCTCGGTCCCGCTGACCGAGACCGCCGCCGCCAACGGGTTCAACACCCTGATGCGCTCGCTCGGCACCTCGATCGGTTCCGCCGTCATCGGTGTGATCCTCTCCCAGATGACCACCACCATGGGCGGCCACACCTTCGCCTCCGAGGACGGTTTCCGCACCGCGCTCCTCGTCGGCGGCGGCCTCGCGCTGGTCTCCGCGGCCATCGCGGCCGTCATCCCCGCCGCGCGCGCCGCCGCGGACGAGGTCGTCGCCGACCCGGCGGCCGAGCCCGAGCAGGCGCCGGTCTAGCGGGCCGGGGTCCCGGCGGGCCAAGTCCTGGGCGGGCCAGGTTCTTTGCGGGCCGAGTCCTGGCCGGGCCGAGTCCTGGGCGGGCCGGCGTTCCGGCCCGGTCGCGCGCCCTTCCCCGGGGCGCCCCCACGGCCGTGTCCGTACGGGCTCCGCCCTCGGCGCCGCGCCCTACTGCCGGGTCAGCCTTCGCGTCGTCAGCGCCAGGTGCAGCCGCAGCCGGCCCTGCGGGGTGCGCACCGGCCAGCCCAGCAGGTGTTCGGCGTGGGCCAGCCGGTCCTGGAGCGTGGAGTGGTGCACGTTGGCCTCGGCTGCGGCCGCCCGCAGACTCGCCGTCGCGGTGACGGCGTACAGCGTGGCCAGCAGCCAGGGCGCGTCCGCGGCGGCCCTGTCCAGCGCCCGGACGTCCGGGGGCGGTTCGCCGCCCGGAGCGACGAGCTCGGCCAGCAGCGCGATCCCGCCGAGCTCGTCGGCGTACACCACCCGAGGTCCGGGATCCAGCGCTCCCCCTTCCGCGGTGAACCGCAGCGCGATCCGGGCGGCGTCCCACGACCCGGGCAGCTCCAGCACGGGCACGGCCGGGCCCACACCGGTGCGGACGGCGGGCGGCTCGGCGCTGCCGGGTACGGCGGGGGCGGGGACGACCCTGGGCCGGCCCCCCGCGGTGGCGAGTGCGCGGGCCGGTGCGAGAAGGTCGAGGCCGAGACGGCGCGCGGCGTGCAGCCGGGCCGGTTCGGCGGCCGCGGCGTCCAGAAGCGTCTCGACGAGGGCGGGATCCTCCAGCGGGGCCCGGCCGCGGGTGCGGTCCAGGACGAGGCGGGCCGCCCCCGCGGCCCGCTCCAGGATCACCGCGTCGACCACGCTCGGCGTCGCGTCGGCGCGTTCCAGCCAGAAGGCGGGCGCCCCGTCCGGGGTCAGCGCGGCGGACGGCCACGCGGGGTCCGGCGGCGGGCCGGGGTCCCGCCGGACGCCGTCGGCCTCGATCCGGATCCGCACCCCACGGCCGG
>NZ_JBMNDR010000026.1:24538-91206 GCF_052543235.1 Streptomyces sp. SAS_272
ACGAGCCGCGCCGGCACCCCGGCGAGCACCGCGGCACCGCGCACCAGCGCCTCGACCCCGGCACGGCCCTCCGTCAGCCGGTCGAAGTAGGCGATGACGCGCACGGCGGCGCCGGCGTCCGGATCCAGTGCCGTCAGGCGCCCGGCCAGCTCTTTCATACGGTCATCATGCGCCATATGCCCCTCGGTGAGGAGAGCCGAGGCCCCGCTCCGGCTACTCGGCGAGCAGCCTGCGCAGCCAGTCCAGATGGGCCGCCCGGGCCGACTTCGACAGCGTGGCCTGCGGCGCGAAACCGTCGAAGCCGTGGAAGCCGCCCGGCCACACATGCAGTTCGGCGGCCCCGCCGGCCTGCCAGAGCCGGGAGGCGTAGTCGACGACCTCGTCCCGGAAGGTCTCGGCGGAGCCCACGTCGAGGAAGGCGGGCGGCAGCCCGGACAGGTCCTCGGCACGGGCGGGCGCCGCGTACGGCGACACGTCCGGGCCGCCGCGGCCCGCCCCGAGCAGCGCCGTCCAGCCGGTGTCGTTCGCTGTGCGGTCCCATACGCCGAGGCCCGCCATCTGGTGGGAGGAGACGGTCTCGTTGCGGTCGTCCAGCATCGGGCACATCAGCAGCTGGCCGATCGGCCGCGGGCCGCCGCGGTCGCGCAGCAGCAGGGCCAGCGCGGCGGTCAGCCCGCCGCCCGCGCTGGCACCGGCGATCACGATGCGGTCGGGGTCCGCGCCCAGCTCCTTGGCGTGCTCCGCCGTCCACAGCAGCCCGGCGTACACGTCCTCGACGGGGGCCGGGTGCGGGTGCTCGGGCGCGAGGCGGTACTCCACCGACACCACGACCAGGTCCAGGGCCCGCGCCCAGTCCAGCACCACGTCCACGCCGGCCCGGTTGTTGCCGAGGACCATGCCGCCGCCGTGCACGTGGTAGACGACGGGACGCGGCCGGTCGGGGGCCGGCGCGGCGGGGCGGCAGATCAGCAGGGAGATCTCCGGGGAGCCCTCGGGGCCCGGCACGGTGCGGTCCTCGACCTCGAGGACGCCGCCCGCCGTCAGGTCCAGCTGGGACAGCATCGCCATGGCCGGGCCCTGGCGGACGGCCTCGATGTCCTCCATGGCCAGACCCGGCTGGATCATGTCCTTGATCAGTTCCAGGGCGGCGGCGAGTTCCGGGTCGAACGGCGGTGGGGCGGATGTCATGGCGTCTCCTCGACAGGGCGGCTCCTGCGGCCATGATCTGCGCACCCGCGCCCCGGGGGAGCGCCGCCGTTCGGCGGAACCTGCCCGCCGTTCGGCGGGTGGCACCCGGCTGCCACCCGCGCCGCACCAGGACGTGACCTTCCGTTCATCTGCGAGGGGTGGACATTCGGCCGCTTATACGACAACGATTTTCACCCCCCCCACCGGTACCAGGAGTATTCACCCGTGAACGTCTCGCTCTCCGTCTGGCTGTCGACCGTCGTGGCGCTGTGCGCGCTCGTCGCCGTCGACTTCTTCATCGGCCGCAAGCCGCACGACGTCTCGGTCAAGGAGGCCGGGACCTGGACCGTCGTCTGGGTCGTGCTGGCCTGCCTGTTCGGTCTCGGCGTGTTCGTCTTCGGCGGCGGCAGGCCGACGGGGGAGTTCTTCGCCGGGTACATCACCGAGAAGTCGCTGAGCGTGGACAACCTCTTCGTGTTCGTCCTGATCATGGGCAAGTTCGCGGTGCCCTCGCAGTACCAGCAGCGGGTCCTCATGGTGGGCGTGCTGGTGGCCCTCGTGCTGCGCGCTATGTTCATCGCGGCCGGCGCGGCGATCATCTCGACGTTCTCCTGGGTCTTCTACCTCTTCGGCGCCTTCCTGATCTGGACGGCCTGGAAACTGATCCAGGACGCCAGGAAGGGCGCGCACGAGGAGGAGTTCGAGGAGAACAAGCTGCTCAAGGCCGTGGAGAGGCGCTTCGGCGTGGCGGACCGCTACCACGGCACGAAGCTGTGGATCGAGCAGAACGGCAAGCGGGTCATGACCCCGATGCTGGTCGTGATGCTGGCGATCGGCTCCACGGACGTGCTCTTCGCGCTCGACTAGATCCCGGCGATCTACGGGCTGACCGAGGACCCGTACATCGTCTTCACCGCCAACGCCTTCGCGCTGATGGGTCTGCGGCAGCTGTACTTCCTCATCGGCGGTCTGCTGAAGAAGCTGGTCCACCTCAGCTACGGCCTGTCGATCATCCTCGGCTTCATCGGCGTCAAGCTGCTGCTGCACGCGCTGCACGAGTCCGGGGTGCACGTGCCCGAGATCGGCATCCCGTTCTCGCTCGGCTTCATCGTGCTCGTCCTCGCCGTGACGACCTTCACCAGCCTGCGGGCGGCGGGGCGGCGGGAGGAGGCCGCACCGGACACGTCCCCGGTGTGACGGATACGGGGCGCGGCCCCCTCGAGACGGTCTGCTCAGGGGGCGCGAAGACCTCCGCGCGGTGTGTTCCCGGACGACTTCACCGCATCGGAGGTCTTCGCCATGTTCAGGACGCGCCGGTGTCGACGACGCTCGTGATCGATACCCCTAGGCGGTGGGCGCCGCGGCGGCGCGCATCAGCACGCAGTCGAACTCGATCACCCGCCCGGTCGTCGCCTCACGCGTCACGGGATACATGCCGGTGATGCCGAACCCGGCCGCCTCGTAGCGCGCGACGGCCTCGCCCATGCCGGGACTGCCCTCGTACAGCTTCAGCACGGCCACCTCGGACTGCATCCCGACGAACTCCGCGATCCGCTCCCCGGCACCGCCGAACACCTCGAGGTCATAGCCCTGGGTGTCCATCTTCAGGTAGGGACGCGGGTCGGCGAGGCCGGCCAGCGCCTCGTCCATGACCTCGTCCAGCCGGCGGACGCGGATCTCCTCCGTGTCGTCCTTCGCGAAGCGGCTGTAGCGCCCCTTGCCGTACTCGCTGGCCGGCAGCAGGGAGTTCATGGTCTTCCAGCCGGTGTGGATCCGCGCGGTCGTCTCCTCGCGGCCCAGACCGCACCGGTGCACCTGCCACTGCGGATCGTGCTCGGCCGCCTTCTCCAGCCGGGCGAACGTCGCCGACGTGGGCTCGAACGACACGATCCGCCCCGTGTATCCGGCCTTGCGCAGCCCCTTGGCGTACTGGCCGTTGTTGGCGCCGACGTCGAACACGCAGTTGACGCCGTAGAGGTCGAGCATCGCGGCGACATGCTGGGTGCAGAGGTACGCGGCGGCCGCCAACTGCGTCGCGCGCTCGTCCCGGCGGGCCGAGGGGTCCATGAGTAGCACGGCGCCGGTGTCGCCCAGCCGCACGGCCTCGTCCTCGCCGGCCTCGGAGCGGGCCGCGTCGCCGGTCGGCCGCAGGACCCAGGTGTCCTTGCCGGCGCCGGTCACCCGGTACGGGCCGCCGCGTCGGGAGACCACCGCCTTCCCCGGCCCGAGGTCGGTCACCTGGACGCCGATGCGCGGCATCAGATCGAGCAGTCGTCGATAAAGGGTGCTCATCTCCCCAGCCCTATCAGACGGGACGGCCCGCGGTCTGCGGCTTGACCGACATTCGCCGCTCCTCTCACCCGGCCAGGAAGCGCGCGCACGCCGAAGGGGCCCGGAACGGATTCCGGGCCCCTCGGGTGTGCTCATCCGCCGCCGGCCGTTCCCGTCCCGTGCCGCCGGTCGGGGCCGCTGCCGGAGGGCGGCGCGCCGCCAGGCGTCAGGCGGCGGCGGCCTCGCCCGCGTGACCGTGCAGACGGGCGACGACCTCGGTCAGCTGGGCGGCGACCTCGGCGTCGTCGACCGGGTGGGTCTCGGCGAAGCGGGTCAGCGAGCCCGGGATGGAGAGCTTGAGGTCCTCGATGACCTTGCCGCCGGCGATGCCCACGGCCTTGCGGGCCTCGTCCTGCGCCCATACGCCGCCGAACTGGCCGAACGCGGTGCCGACCACGGCCACCGGCTTGCCGCCGAACGCGCCGGCGCCGTAGGGGCGCGACAGCCAGTCGATGGCGTTCTTCAGGACGGCCGGGATCGTGCCGTTGTACTCGGGGGAGAAGAGCAGGAAGGCGTCGGCGGCCAGAGCGGCCTCGCGCAGCCGGGCGGCGGCGGCCGGCACGCTGCCTTCGACGTCGAGGTCCTCGTTGTAGAACGGGATCTCGGCCAGGCCTTCGAACAGGTCGACCTCGGCGCCCTCGGGAGCGACCTTGACGGCCGCCTCGGCGAGCTGGCGGTTGGTCGAGCCGGCGCGAAGGCTGCCGACGAGCGCGAGGATGCGGACAGACATGGGTACTCCCAGAGGCTGAAAAGAACAGTGCGGCAAGAATCCGGACCGGGGTCCGTTTAATGTTCTAGCACTCTAAACGGACCGCGGTCCAGTTTCATTCCTGATGCTTTACGCTGGCTTCATGTCCGCCGTGCTGCCTCCGTTTCCCGCGTCCGAGGAGAGCGCCGCCGAGCCGGAACTGCTGCAACTCGGCCCGGCGGGCGACGAGCCGTGTCTGCGCGCCGACGCGGCCCGCAACCGGGCCAGGCTGCTGGACGCCGCCGCCCGTCTGATCGCCGAGCACGGCGCGGCCGGGGTCACCATGGAGGCGGTGGCGAGCGCGGCGAACGTCGGCAAGGGGACCGTCTTCCGCCGCTTCGGTGACCGCACCGGTCTGCTGAACGCCCTCCTGGACCACTCGGAGAAGCAGTTCCAGGCGGCCTTCCTGAGCGGCCCCGCGCCGCTGGGGCCGGGCGCGCCGCCGGTGGAGCGGCTGCGGGCGTTCGGTCTCGCGCTTCTCGCGCGGTCGGTCGACCAGCTGGATCTGCAGCTCGCGGCCGAGCCCGGGCCGGACCGCCGGCACTCGGTCCCGGTGCGCCGGGTGCACCACCATCACCTCGCGCTGCTGCTGCGGCAGGCACTGCCCGACGCCGACGGCGAACTCCTCGCCCACACGCTGATGGGGTACCTCGACCCCGTCCTCGTCCACCACCTCACCCGCCAGTGCGGCATGCCGCCGGAGCGTCTGGAGGCGGGCTGGAGCGACCTGGTGGACCGGGTCACGGGCGGGCGCCGCGGAGCGGACGCCGCCTGACGCGCCGGTTCGGGACCGGGTCGTGCAGAGGCCGGCCACGGCCTGCCGTGCGTCGTCCGGGAACCGCCCGGCGCCACGGTCGGCGGACCGCGCCGCGGTCGCCGCGCCGAGCGGGAGCCGGGGAACGGCGGGAGCGGCGGGAACGGTGGGAACGGCGGGAGCAACGGCGCCTCGTGGCGGGTGCCGACGACCCGTCACGACCGTGTTCGTCGACGGATCGTCGGATTCGGCGTCCCCCGCCCGGGACCCGGCTCGCGGCTTCTGCCAAGATGCGATACGTCATGGTGCAGATACCGAACACGCCCGCGCCGACGATGCCGCCGGCGCCGCGCCCCGTGCCCACGAGCGCCGACGTGGCCCGCCTGGCCGGAGTCTCGCGCGCGACCGTCTCCTACGTCCTGAACAACACCAGCGCTGTACGCATCAGCGAGCCCACCCGCCGCCGGGTCCGCGAGGCCGCGAAGGAACTCGGGTACGTGCCGCACGCGGCCGCCCGCACCCTGCGCGCCGGACACAGTCGGATGGTCCTGATGCCCACCCTGCCGGTGCCGGCGGGGCCGCTCTACAGCCGCTTCGTGCACGACTTCCAGGGGGCGATGAGCCGCCTCGACTACACGGTCGTCCAGTACGGCGCGAGCGGCGTGAGCGATGACGACGCCGCCCGCGTGTGGGCCGAGCTGAGACCCGTCGCCGTGCTGGTGCCCGGCACCGGCATCGGGCCCGAAGGGGTGGCGATCCTCAAGCGGTCCGGCGCCCGGGCCGTGGTGACCCTCGGCCCCGAGGCCGTCGAGGGCGCCCACGCGATGCTGCTGGACCAGGCCGACGTCGGCCGGGGCGCCGCCGGCCACCTCCACGCCCGCGGGCGCCGCCGGATCGGGGTGGTGGTCCCCGAGGAGCGCGGCATGGAGCTGTTCTCCGCGCCCCGCCTCGCCGGCGCCCGTGACGCCCTGCAGGGCGCCGACGCCACCGTCACCGAGCTGCCCCTCGCCTACACGGAGGAGTCCGCGGCCGCCCTCGCCGCGCGCTGGCGCGGCCTCGGTCTCGACGCCGTGTTCGCCTACAACGACGAGTACGCCATGCTGCTGTTGCGCGCCCTGCGGGACGCCGGCCTGCGCATTCCCGAGGACGTGGCCGTCATCGGGGCCGACGACCTGCTGCTCGGCCGGCTGCTGCGGCCGCGGCTCAGCACCGTGGGGATCACGCTGCCCTCCGGCCGCGACCTCGCCTCACTGGTGGACCGGGCGGTCCGCAACCCCTCGGCGGCTCCCGAGTCGCACGCGTTGTTCACGGTCGCCGTGGTGCACCGCGACTCCAGCTGAACTACCGTCCAGGGGGAGGCATGCGATGCGCACCACGGTCGGCATCATCGGCGGCGGCCCGGCGGGGCTGCTGCTCGCCCGTCTGCTGCACCGGGCGGGAATCGCCTGTGTCGTGCTGGAGAGCAGGACGCGTGCCCATGCGGAGGGGCGCCAGCGCGCCGGAATGCTGGAGCAGGGCACGGTCGACGCGCTGCGCGCGGCCGGCGCCGCCGACCGGCTGGACGCCGAGGGCATGGTGCACCACGGCATCGAGCTGCGCTTCGACGGCGAACGGCATCGCCTCGACTTCCCCGCCCTCACCGGTGGCCGCACGGTCACGATCTATGCCCAGACGGAGATCGTGAAGGATCTCATCGCGCTTCAACTGGCCGACGGGCCGCCCCTGTTGTTCGAGGCGGAGGCGCTCGCCGTCGAGCGGCCGGAGAGCGCGGCGCCCTTCGTGCGGTTCCGGCACGAAGGCCGGGAGCGGACCCTGCACTGCGCGTGGGTGGCGGGCTGCGACGGCTCGCACGGCGTCGCCCGGAAAGCCTTCCCGGCGGCCGCCGGTCGCACCTACGCCCACGACTACCCGTACTCCTGGCTCGGCGTCACCGCCGAAGTGCCGCCCTCCTGCGACGAGTTGATCTACGCACGCCACGCACGGGGCTTCGCCCTGCACAGCATGCGCTCGCCGCAGGTCTCCCGGCTCTACCTCCAGGTCCCCCGCGGCACGAGCCTGCGGGACTGGCCCGACGAGCGGATCTGGGACGAACTCGCCGCGCGCTTCGAGGTCGACGCCGACTGGACGCTGCGTCGCGGCCCGATCACCGCCGGCTCCGTGACGGAGATGCGCAGTCTCGTCCACGAGCCGATGCGGCACGGCCGGCTGCTGCTGGCCGGCGACGCCGCCCACATCGTGCCGCCCACCGGCGCGAAGGGACTCAACCTCGCCGTCTCGGACGTCCGGATCCTGGCCAGGGCCTTCGCCGAACAGCGCGACCGGGGGTCGACGCGACTCCTGGACGGGTACTCGGATCTGTGCCTGCGACGTGTGTGGCAGGCCACCCGGTTCTCCTACGACATGACTAGGATGTTGCACGCTCAACCAGATGGGGATGCGTTCGACCACCGGATGCAGCTCGCCCGGCTGCGCCGGATCACCGCATCCCGCCACGCGGCCGCCGAACTGGCGGCGAACTACACGGGACTTCCCCTCTCCCCGTGAGAGCGGCGAAGCCCGCGGGTCACCGATCGGAGAGCCCCCATGCCGTTGCTCGACCCCACCAACTGGCAGCCCCGCACCCTCTCGGGGCCGCGGTACACCGTCACCGAACCCGCCACCGGCGAGCAGCTGGGCACGGTCGTCCTGGCAGCCGGCGCGGACGTCGCGCCGGCCGCCGAGGCGGCCCGCGCCGCGCAGACCGAGTGGGCGCGCGCCCCGCACTTCGTCCGCGCCGCAGTCCTGCGCCGCGCAGGCGACCTGTTCGCCGCGCACGCCGAGGAGCTGCGCGAGTGGATCGTCCGCGAGTCGGGCTCCATCGCGGGCAAGGCCGACTTCGAGCTGCACGTCGCGGCCCAGGAGTGCTACGAGGCCGCAGCCCTCGCCTCCCGCCCGGCCGGCCAGGTCCTGCCCAGCGAGGCGCCCCGGCTGTCGTACACCCGGCGGGTCCCCGTCGGCGTCGTGGGCGTGATCTCCCCCTTCAACGCCCCGCTGATCCTGTCCATCCGCTCCGTCGCGCCCGCCCTCGCGCTCGGCAACGCCGTCGTCCTCAAGCCGGACCCGCGCACCGCCGTCTGCGGCGGGCTGTCGCTGGCCGCGGTGTTCGCGCAGGCGGGACTGCCCGAGGACCTGCTGCACATCCTCCCGGGCGGCGCCGAGACCGGCGAGGCCCTGGTCGCCGACCCGCGCGTGCCGGTCATCTCGTTCACCGGCTCCACCGCGGCCGGCCGGGCCGTCGGAGAGGCGGCCGGACGTCACCTCAAGCGCGCGCACCTCGAACTCGGCGGCAACTCCGCCCTGATCGTGCTGGAGGACGCCGACCTCGACGCGGTGATCTCCACGGCCGCCTGGGGCTCGTTCTTCCACCAGGGCCAGATCTGCATGACCACCGGCCGCCACCTGGTGCACGCCTCCCTCTACGAGGAGTACGTGGAACGACTCGCGGCGAAGGCGGACGCGCTCGCCGTCGGCGACCCGCACCGCGCCCAGGTGCACCTCGGCCCGCTCATCGACGACGGCCAGCTCGCCAAGGTGCACGGCCTGGTGGAGGCCAGCACCGCGGCCGGGGCGAAGCTCGCCGCGGGCGGCACGCACCAGGACCGCTTCTACCGGCCGACGGTCCTCGCGGGCGTCGACGACGACACCCCCGCCTACGCGGAGGAGGTCTTCGGCCCGGTGGCGCCCGTACGTCCCTTCACCACACCGGACGAGGCGGCGGCACTGGCCGCGCGCGGCTCCTACGGGCTCTCGCTCGGCATCGTCACCCGTGACGCCGCCCGCGGCCTCGAGCTGGCCGAGCGCGTTCCGACCGGCATCGTGCACATCAACGACCAGACCGTGAACGACGAGGCCGTGGCGCCCTTCGGCGGAGTGGCCGCCTCGGGCACCGGCGCCCGGTTCGGCGGCGAGGCCAACCTGGAGGCCTTCACCGACGTCCGGTGGACGACGGTGCGGGCCGACGTGGCGCCGTACCCGTTCTAGAAGCTCGCCGCTCGCCGGGGGGACTGCTCGCCGGGGGCCTACTCGCCCTGGGCCGCCGGGGAGTCACCGGCCCCGCTCTTGGCCTGCTCCTCCTCGATGGACCTGCGCACCTCGTCCATGTCCAGCCCCCGCGCCCGTCCGATGACGTCCGTCAGGGCGGCCTCGGGCAGCGCGCCGGGCTGGGCGAACACGGCGACCCGGTCGCGCACGATCATCAGCGTCGGGATCGACTGGATGCCGAAGGCCTCGGCCAGCTCCGGCTGGGCCTCGGTGTCCACCTTGCCGAACACCAGGTCGGGGTTCGCCTCGGCGGCCTTGTCGTAGACCGGGGCGAACTGACGGCACGGCCCGCACCAGGACGCCCAGAAGTCGATCAGGACGAAGTCGTTGTCGGTGACCGTCTGGTCGAAGTTCTCCTTGGTGAGCTCCACGGTGCTGCTCATGACCTGATTCCCTCTTCCCGGAGTTCCCGTCGGGTGTGTCCCGACATGGGGTGAAGCCGCCCGTGACAACGCCGGCGGCCGGACGCGTATTCCGCGCCCCTACCCGTGTGGCCACCCCGCACACCACCCACCAGACTGACCCCATGACGGAATCGGAAACCAACGCTTACGACGTCGTTGTGCTCGGGGCCGGGCCCGTGGGGGAGAACGTCGCCGACCGCACCCGCGCGGCCGGCCTCACCACCGCGGTCGTGGAGAGCGAGCTCGTCGGCGGCGAGTGCTCGTACTGGGCCTGCATGCCCAGCAAGGCCCTGCTGCGCCCGGTCATCGCCCGCGCCGACGCCCGCCGGCTGCCCGGCCTGCGCCAGGCCGTCCAGGGACCCCTGGACGCCGAGGCGGTCCTCGCCCGCCGCAACTGGTACACCGGCGACTGGACGGACGACGGTCAGGCCGACTGGCTCAAGAGCATCGGCGCCGACCTCCACCGCGGCCACGGCAGACTGACCGGCCCGCGCACCGTGACGGTGGGGGACACCGTGCTCACGGCCCGCCACGCGGTCGTCGTCGCCACCGGCACCCGAGCCGCCCTGCCGGACCTGCCCGGCCTCGCCGAGGTCCGGCCCTGGACGAGCCGGGAGGCCACCGGCGCCCAGGCCGCGCCCGGCCGGCTCGTCGTGGTCGGCGGGGGAGTCGTCGCCACCGAGATGGCCACCGCCTGGCAGGCCCTCGGCTCGCAGGTCACCCTCCTGGTGCGGGGCAAGGGCCTGCTCGACCGCATGGAGCCGTTCGCCGGCGCACTCGTCGCCGAGGCGCTGACCGAGGCCGGCGCGGACGTGCGCACCGGCACCTCGGTGGCGTCGGTGACCCGTACGGACGGCGTCGTCGTGGTCGTCACCGACACCGGGGAGCGCATCGAGGCCGACGAGATCCTGTTCGCCGTCGGCCGCGCCCCGCGCACCGACGACATCGGCCTCGAGACGGTCGGCCTGGAACCCGGCTCCTGGCTCGGGGTCGACGACAGCCTGCGCGTCACCGGCACCGACTGGCTCTACGGGGTGGGCGACGTCAACCACCGTGCCCTGCTCACCCACCAGGGCAAGTACCAGGCCAGGATCGCGGGAGCGGCCATCGCCGCCCGTGCCGCCGGAACATCCCCGGCGCAGAACGGCCCGTGGGGCGCCCACGCCGCCACCGCCGACCACGAGTCCGTCCCGCAGGTCGTCTTCACCGACCCGGAGGCGGCCTCGGTCGGCCTGTCGCTCGCGGAGGCCGAGCGGGCCGGACACCGGGTGCGGGCCGTCGACGTCGACATGTCGTCGGTGGCGGGAGCCGGACTGTACGCCGAGGGCTACCGGGGCCGCGCCAGGATGGTCGTCGACCTGGAGCGGGAGATCCTGCGCGGGGTCACCTTCGTCGGTCCCGGCGTCGGTGAGCTGATCCACTCCGCGACCGTCGCCGTCGTCGGCCAGGTGCCGATCGCCCGGCTGTGGCACGCCGTCCCGTCCTACCCGACGATCAGCGAGGTGTGGTTGCGCCTGCTGGAGGCGTACCGGGACAACTGACCTACGGCAGCTCGAAGTCCAGCGCCCGCGCCGCCTCGGCCGGGGTCGGCTGCGCCCACCGCTCCAGGACGTTGCGGTCCGCGGCCAGCGAGCGCGGTTCGGCCCGGTCGAGGTAGAGCAGCCCGTCCAGGTGGTCCGTCTCGTGCTGGACGATCCGGGCGGGCCAGCCGGCGAACACCTCGTCCAGCGGCCTGCCGTGCTCGTCCTCGCCGGTCAGCCGGACCTCTGCGTGCCGGGCCACCACCGCCTGGTAGCCCGGCACGCTCAGACAGCCCTCGAAGAACGCGGCCCGGGCCGAACCCACCGGTTCGTACGACGGGTTGACCAGTACCCGGAACGGCTGGGGCACCCTGCCGCGGGCCTGCCGCACCTCCTGCGGCACCGTCGCCGGGTCTTCCACGACCGCGATCCGCAGTTCCACGCCGACCTGCGGCGCGGCGAGACCGACGCCGGGCGCCGCGTGCATCGTTCGGCGCAGCGCCTCGACGAAGCGGGCCAGCAGCGCCGGGTCGAGCTGACCCTCGTAACGCGCCGTGCCCGCCCGCAGAACGGGGTCTCCGGCCAGGACGAGGGGCAACGGGCCGCCGGGCGAGAGGAGTTCCTCGATCCGTTCGGCAAGGGGGGCGAGGGGAGGGGGAGATGCCATCGCGCCAGCATGCCACGGCCGCACTCGACGTGACGCAGGTCACTCGAAGTGGCGGGAACTCGGAGGCGCCGCCTCCCGACTACTGGAACACGTGGCTGAGAACAGCCCCCGTTCCGCTCCGTTGCACGCCCCCGCCCCGTTCGCTCCCCTGTCCCCGGAGAAGCCGCCGATGTCCACCGCTCCCTCCCTCACCGCGGAAGAGGCCCCGCAGCCGGCTGCCGCCGAGCCGAAGCCCCGCGGTCCGTGGGCCGCGCTGCGCCCCCTGGTCCTGCGTCTGCACTTCTACGCCGGCGTGTTCGTGGCGCCCTTCCTGCTGGTCGCCGCCGTCACCGGGCTTCTGTACGCCGCCTCGTTCCAGGCCGAGAAGCTCCTGTACGCGCACGAGACGACGGTGCCCGTCGGCGAGGCGAAGCTGCCGATATCCCAGCAGGTCGACGCCGCCCGCAAGGCACACCCGGAGGGAACCGTCTCGGCGGTGCGTCCCTCTCCCGAGGACGACGCCTCCACCCGCGTGATGCTGTCCGGCGTCGAGGGGGTCGGCGCCACCCACACCCTCGCGGTGTTCGTCGACCCGTACACGGGCGAGGTGCGCGGCGCGCTGGAGCAGTACGGCTCTACGGGCGCGCTGCCGCTGCGCACCTGGATCGACGAGTTCCACCGCGATCTGCACCTCGGTGAGAACGGCCGCCTCTACAGCGAACTCGCCGCGAGCTGGCTGTGGGTGATCGCGGGCGGTGGAGTCGCGCTGTGGTTCTCCCGCCGGCGCGCGCAGCGCAAGGTCCGCGGGGTCACCGGGCGGCGCCGCACGCTCGGCCTGCACGGCACGGTCGGCGTCTGGGCGGCGGCCGGCTTCTTCTTCCTGTCCGCGACCGGTCTGACCTGGTCGACGTACGCGGGCGCCCACATCGACGAGCTGCGCACCTCGCTCGGCCAGGCCACCCCGTCGGTGTCGGCGGCCGCGAGCGGCGGCGACCACGCCGGTCACGACGCGGCCTCCGGGGCGGGCGGCGACGCCGAGCACGGCGTGGGTCTCGACAAGGTCCTGGCCGCCGCGCGCGCCGAGGGTCTCGGCGACCCGGTCGAGATCGTCCCGCCCGCCGACGCCTCGTCCGCCTATGTCGTCAAGCAGGTGCAGCGCAGCTGGCCCGAGAAGCAGGACGCGGTCGCGGTGGACCCGGCCTCCGGGAAAGTCACCGACACCCTGCGGTTCGCCGACCACCCGCTGCTGGCCAAGCTGACCCGGTACGGCATCGACCTGCACACCGGCGTCCTGTTCGGCCTGGCCAACCAGATCGCGCTGATGCTTCTGGCGCTCGCTCTGATCCTGCTGATCGTGTGGGGTTACCGCATGTGGTGGCAGCGTGGCCGGGGCGGCGCCTTCGGCCGGCCGATCCCGCGCGGCGCCTGGGCGCAGGTTCCGCCGTACGTCCTGGTCCCGCTGATGGCGGCGGTCGCCGTGGTCGGCTACTTCGTCCCGCTGCTCGGCATCCCGCTCGCCGGGTTCCTCGTGGTGGACGTCGTCGTCGGCGAGATCGCGCACCGGCGCAGGCGGGCGACGTCGGCCGCCTGAGCCGTCGCGGACGGGGTGAGCGGCCGGAGGCGACCGGTCGTCACCGCCGGGCCGCTCGCCTCGGGACCGCCCGGCCGCCCGGCCGCCCGGCAGGGCCGGCGTGGCGGGCGGCGGGCGGACGGGCCGTCAGTCCTGCGGGAAGTCGCCGGTCAGCGCGGAGGCGATCCGCAGGTGCGGTCCGGCCTCCGTGTGCCGACCCTGCCGCTCCAGGGTGCGGCCCAGCATCAGCCGGGCGTAGTGCTCGACCGGGTCGCGTTCGACGATGATCCTCAACTCGGTCTCGGCGCGCCTCAGTTGGGCCGAGTGGTAGTAGGCGCGGGCCAGCAGCAGGCGCGGACCGGTCTGCTCCGGCGTCTCCTCGACCAGGCCGGCCAGCACCCGGGTCGCGGCGGTGTACTCCCGCGCCCCGAAGAACAGCTGCGCCCGCTCCCAGCGTTCGGCCGGCGTCCCGTGGGAGTAGTACTCCTCGGTCCCGCCGTGTGCCCTCTCGTACCTCATGTCCACTGCTGACCTCCTTCGGAGCCGTCAACCGGACCACGTAGTTGAATATTCCACTACGCGGCGCGGTGGCGGCGGCGGGGTCCGCGCCGCGTCACGACGGCTCCGGCGGGCCCTCCTCGGGCCCGAGCGGGACGTCGAGGAGGGTCGTCAGCTCTTCGGTGAACGCCCGCGTACGGGCGCCGTCCAGACCGCCGAGCGGCTCCAGCAGCCGCTCCAGCAGCCCCTGGACGACCGTGATCGCCCGCAGGGTGACGTCTCGTCCGCGTCCGGTGAGGGACAGTTGCACGGCGCGCGGGTCGCGGGGGTCCCGGGCGCGTTCGATCAGCCCGGCGGACTCCAGGGCGCGGGCTAGCTTGGAGACGTAGAGAGGCTCCAGGCCGGTGTGGTCGGCGAGTCTGCGCTGACTGGGGCGCTCGCCGTCGCGCTGCATCCCGTACAGCGACGCGACCAACGAGTACTGCGCGTGGGTGAGTTCCAGCGGGGCCAGGGCCCGGTCGACCGCCACGCGCCACTTCGTCGACAGACGCCACACCAGGTAACCGGGCGTGGCCCCTTCGGAACCCTTGCTCATGGCCTTAGTTTACATGGCTACTATGCGCGTCCCGTTCCCGCCCGTCTCCGTTCCCCTCCCCGCCGGCATTCCCGCCCGCATCCCCCACCCCTGTTCCCTGTGCCCGTCCCCCGTCCCCAGTTCCTCGTGTCCGCACGGCCGCGGTCAGCGACCGGCCGGGTGGGCGTGGGCGGCTCGCAGGAGAGTCGCGGCGCCCCGCACCGCGGCCGTATGGGGCGCGGGGACGGGCTGGACGGGCGCATGCAGCCGGTCGGTGAGGCGGTAGGCGAGGTCCGGGCGCAGCGCACCCCCGCCGGCGAGGAGCGCGCCGTGCCGGAGGGCGTCGCGCGTCTGGGAGGTGCGGTCCTGGTCCAGCATCGCGGTCACCATGGCGGCGACCGCCTCGGTGACTCGCGCGGGCGGGGTGAGACGGTCCAGGTCGCCGGTGCCCAGCGCGGTGTGCCGGGCGTCGGTCACCGCGCCGTCGGTGAGGAGCGTGACCTCGGTCAGCTGGGCGCCGATCTCCACGACGAGCAACGGCCGGCTCAGGTCGGCGTCCGCGGCCACGGCCACGGCGCGTGCGGTCGGGACGGTCAGGAACGTACGGGGTCGCAGGACCTCTACCGCGGTACGGGCCTCGGTCCGGTAGGCCATGCCGCCCAGCACGGGCGTGGCCAGGATGACCAGCGGCCGGCCGAAGCGGGGCAGGCAGTGGCCGAGCAGCCGGTCGAGCATGCGGGCGGCCCCGAGGGTGTCGACGATGGCGCCGCGCCGGACGGGATACGTGGCGCCTGCGCCGTGGAAGGTGACCGTGGGGACGTCGATGATCATTCGCCCGCCGGAGGTCCAGGCGCGGGTGCGGGCGCTGCCCAGGTCGAGGGCGATGCCCCAGCACTGCCGGCACCGGGGCCACGGGCGGCGCCGGGCGGTCACGGGACCGGGAACAGGAACGGTGTTCACCTTCCGGCCTCCCCGACGTGACGGCAGCGGGTGCAGCAGCGGGCCTGCGGCACGATCATCAGGTGTTCCCGGGCGATGGGCCCCCGGCACCGGTGGCAGGCGCCGTAGCGGCCCTCGTCCATCCGTGCGAGGGCGGCTTCCACGTCGGTGAGGACCATGCGGGCGGAGGCGGCGAGCTTCACACGGACCTCGATCTGGGAGGCGGCCCGCCGGTCGAGGACCGCGTCCGTGCGGGTCGTGGCGGCGGAGGAGAGCTGCAACAGCTGCTCCCGGCGGAACAGGCGCTGCTCGTGCAGGTTCTCGCGCAGTGCGGCGAGATCCTCGGCGGACAGGGCCGTCGGGCTGCGGTCGTCGATGATCTGGTGGTTCACCGAATCACCCCTTGGACAAGGCAGGGCGGGAGAGGGAGGGGAGGGGAGGGAAGGGAAGGGAAAGGCGGACGGTCGCCGGTCAGACGGCGTCATGCCGGCAGGGCACGCAGAAGCGGGTGTAGGGCAGGATCTCGAGGCGCTCGACGGGGATGAACCCGGAGCAGCCCCGGCAGACGCCGTAGCTGCCGTCCCGGACGCGGACGAACGCGGCCTCGACCTCGACGAGCACACGCCGGACGGTGTCCTTCTGTGCGGACATCACCTGTTCCGCCGTGTCGGGGCCGGCCTCGTCGATGGCCTTCAACTGGGCGAGGCGGGAGGCGCGTTCGTGTTCGAGGCGCTGGCGGGCCTCGTGCGCCGTCAGCCGTTCGGGGCGGGCGTCGGTCCGGGGCGCGTCGAGCGACATGGCGGTTCCTTCTTTCGGCGAGGCGGGGCGAGGCGAGGGCGGGAAGCGTGCGCGGGGCGGGGCGGGGCAGGGCGGGGAGCGTGCGTCGGGCGGGGCGATGCGCGTCGCGCCGGGCAGCGGGAGCGGTACGGGCGGAGGATCGGTTCGAGGAACGGAGCGGGTCGGGCGGGCAGGGGCCGAGGTCACGGGTGGCCGGCGGGTGCTGATTCCCACCGTGGCCGATCGGCCGCCGGAATCCCATCGGGCGCAGTACCCATCTCCGGCCGGTCCCGTGCCCCACTCCCGATGGGTGGGCCGGACGACGGAAATGGGCATCGGAGCCCATCGACGGCGGAGCGGGCAGGGGGGAGGCTGGGCAGGACCGGCGGTGCAGACACCGCCGTCCCCAACGGCACAGCAGAGGAAGGCGTCGTCACGGTGTCCCTGTTCTGGCGGATCTTCGCGCTCAACGCGGTGGTGCTGGGCAGCGCCACCGCGCTGCTGCTGTGGGCCCCGGTGACCGTCTCCGTGCCGGTGGTGCTGACCGAGGCGGTCATCCTCGTGGCCGGCCTGGTCGTCATGCTGGTCGCCAACGCCGCCCTGCTGCGGATCGGCCTGGCCCCGCTCGACCGGCTCACCCGGCTGATGGCCACCGTCGACCTGCTGCGCCCCGGGCAGCGGCTGCCCGAACGCGGCCGCGGGGAGACCGCCGAACTGATCCTTACCTTCAACGCCATGCTCGAGCGGCTCGAGCACGAGAGGGCGTCCAGCAGCGCCCGCGTCCTGCTCGCGCAGGAGGCGGAGCGACGCCGCATCGCCCAGGAACTGCACGACGAGGTGGGCCAGAGCATGACCGCGATCCTGCTGGCGCTGGAGCGGACCGCCGACGACGCGGACGAGCCCCTGCGCGGTGAACTGCGGCAGATGCAGGAGATCACCCGGGGGAGCCTGGACGAGGTGCGGCGTCTCGTGCGCCGGCTGCGGCCGGGCGTCCTGGACGACCTCGGCCTGATCAGCGCGCTGACCTCGCTCACCACGGAGTTCGCCACCCATGTCGGACTGCGCGTGGTACGCCGCTTCGACACCGGCCTGCCGGTGCTGGACCACCAGACGGAACTGGTGCTGTACCGCGTCGCCCAGGAAGCCCTGACCAACGCGGCCCGGCACGCCGAGGCCGGGCAGGTCGAGGTCGGCCTGCAGCACACCGGCGACGCGGTGGTCCTGGCCGTCGCCGACGACGGCCGCGGAACCGGTGCGGCCCCCGAGGGAGCGGGAATGCGTGGAATGCGCGAGCGGGCCCTGCTGATCGGGGCCACGCTGGACATCACCTCCCGGCCACAGGCGGGAACCCAGGTCCGACTGACCGTGCCCCTTCTCAGGAAGCAGCCATGAGCGCGCCCGACACCTCCGTGATCCGCATCCTCCTCGCCGACGACCACGCGCTGGTGCGCCGCGGCGTGCGACTCATCCTCGACCGGGAGCCGGACCTCGAGGTCGTCGCCGAGGCCGGGGACGGGGCGGAGGCCATCGACCTGGCCCGCGCCCACGAGGTCGACCTCGCCGTCCTGGACATCGCCATGCCCCGGATGACCGGCCTGCAGGCCACCCGGGAACTCGTCGCGCTGAAGCCGGAAGTACGGGTGCTGATGCTGACGATGCACGACAACGAGCAGTACTTCTTCCAGGCGCTCAAGGCGGGCGCCAGCGGCTACGTGCTGAAGTCGGTGGCCGACCGCGACCTGGTGGCGGCGTGCCGGGCCGCCATGCGCGACGAGCCCTTCCTGTACCCGGGCGCGGTCACCGCGCTCATCCGCAACTACCTCGACCGGGTCCGCAACGGCGAGGAGCCGCCCGACCAGGTGCTGACCGCCCGTGAGGAGGAGGTCCTCAAGCTCGTCGCCGAGGGCCACTCCTCCAAGGAGATCGCCGAGATGCTCTTCATCAGCATCAAGACCGTCCACCGGCACCGGGCGAACCTGCTGCACAAGCTCGGGCTGCGGGACCGGCTGGAGCTCACCCGGTACGCGATCCGTGCGGGCCTCATCGAGGCCTGACCGCTTCCGATCTCCGCCCGTCATCTCCGACTGCTTCGCTCACCTCATCGAGTCCCCGGCCCGGCGCCCTCCCGCCTTGGCCCGCAGGCTCCGCACTGCCGCGCGCACACCCATATCGACCACGGAAAGGGGGACGGGGCATGACAGGCCGCACGCACCCCGTCCCGCCTGCGCAAGGCCGGATCCCGGCGGCCGTGCCCGCCCTGGCGGTCGCCGTGGTGCTCGCCGTCCTGCTCGTACTCCTCGGTCCGCCCGGTGCGCCGGCCCTCGGCGACGCCCGCGTCCCGGCGCCGGGCGGGGTGACGCACACCGCCGGGGCTGCGGCGGCGCACGGAGCGACGCACGCACAGGACACGGACCCCGCCGTCCCCTCCGCTGCCGTCCGGAGCGGCCGGGACGTCACCGGTGAGCGTCACACCCTGCCGGTCCCCGCCTCCCACCCGCCCCGGGAAGCGACGGGCGGTCCGCTGCGCGCCGGGCGGACCCCGGCGCCCACGGCGGGCCCACCGGCCCCGGAGCGACCGGCACATCGTCACGGGGTGCGGGCGCCTCCTTCCCTCTCCGGCATCTGACCCCAGGTCCGTTTCCCTTTTCTTCCTCTCCCTTCCCGGCCGCGGCCACCGTCGCGGCCGGGGTGTGCCTGCCGGAGGCCCGCTGTGCAACGTTCCCCGCTCGTCAGAGGGCTGCTCGCCCTCGCCGCCGTCGCGCTGTCGCTGTACGTCGCGCTCACCGTGCCCGTCCACCTGGGACTCGATCTGCGGGGCGGCACCCAGATCGTGCTCCAGACCCGCCCCGCCGACCCGGCCGACGCCGGCGAGACCACGGACCGCACCGTGGAGGTGCTGCGCGGCCGGATCGACGCGCTCGGTGTCGCCGAGCCCACCATCGCCCGCTCCGGCAGCGACCGGATCGTCGTCGAACTGCCCGGCGTGCAGGACCCCCGCCAGGCCGCCGACGTGCTCGGCCGGACCGCGCAGCTCTCCTTCCACCAGGTGCTGGGCACGGCGGCAGACGCCGACGGCACGTCGAATCCGCTGCCGAAACGGCCCCACGAGCAGGTGACGGCCGACGAGTCCGGCACTCCGCTGCGCCTCCGGGCCGCTGCGCTCACCGGCAAGGACGTCAAGAAGGCAGCCGCCCGCTTCGACCAGCAGACCGGCGCAGGATGGCACGTCACCGTGGACTTCAAGGGGTCGGGCGGACCGGACTGGGCCCGGCTGACCGGCGAGGCCGCCTGCCGTCCGCCCGGTGATCCGGCACGCCGGGTCGCCATCGTCCTGGACGACAAGATCATCTCCTCGCCGCAGGTCGACCCCTCCGTGGCGTGCCGGTCCGGCATCGGCGGCGGTTCCACCCAGATCACCGGATCCTTCGACGACGCCGAGGCCAAGGAGCTGGCCCTGCTCATCAACGGCGGCGCCCTGCCGGTGCCGGTCGAGACCGTCGAGCAGCGCACCGTCGGCCCCACCCTCGGCGCGCGGGCCATCGAGGCCAGCGCCTGGGCTGCCGTCGTCGGCACCGCCGCGACCTCGCTGTTCATCATCGCGGTCTACCGGATCATGGGCCTTCTCGCCACGGTGGCCCTCGCCTGCTACGGCCTCATGTCCTACGCCGCCCTCGCCGCGCTCGGAGCCACCCTCACCCTGCCCGGACTCGCCGGGTTCGTCCTGGCCGTCGGCATGGCGGTGGACGCCAACGTGCTCGTCTTCGAACGCGCCCGCGAGGAGTACGCCTCCCGCCGCCGGCCCACCCCCCGGTCGTCGCTGACCGTCGGGTTCCGCAAGGCCTTCGGCGCGATCGCCGACTCCAACATCACCACTCTCATCGCCGCCGGCCTGCTGTTCTTCTTCGCCTCCGGACCCGTGCGCGGCTTCGGGGTCACGCTGGGCATCGGCGTCCTGGCCTCCATGATCAGCGCCCTGGTCGTCACCCGTGCCCTCGCCGACCTCGCGGTCGGCCGGCCCGGCCTGCGCCGCCGCCCCCACCTGACCGGCATCGCCCACACCGGCGTCGTCCGCGCGCGGCTCGCCCGCACGAACCCGAGCCTGCTGCGCCACCCCCGCAGGTGGCTGGCCGCCTCGGCCGCGGCCCTGGTCCTGGCGGCCTCCGGGATCGCCGTGCGCGGCCTCGACCTCGGCGTCGAGTTCACCGGCGGTCGCGTCGTCGAATACACCACGGCGACGCCCGTGGACGCCGACCGGGCCCGGGCCGCGCTCGCCGACGCCGGATTCCCCCGCGCCGTCGTCCGGACCTCCGGCGAGAACCGGCTCACCGTCCGTACGCACCACCTCGGCGAAGCGCAGGCGGCATCGCTCACCGACGCCGTCACCGACCTGGCGGGCCGTGCCGACAAGGTCCGTGACGAAGCCATCGGGCCGAGCCTCGGCGAGGAGCTGCGCCGCGGCGCCCTCGTCGCCCTCGGCGTCGCCCTCGGCGCGCAGCTGCTGTACCTGGCGGCACGCTTCCGCTGGTTGCTGGGAACCTCCGCGGTCGCTGCGCTCGCCCATGACGTGGTGATCCTCGTCGGCGTCTTCGCCTGGCTCGGCAAGCCCGTCGACGGTGTCTTCCTGGCGGCGCTGCTGACCGTCATCGGCTACTCCGTCAACGACTCCGTCGTGGTCTTCGACCGGATCAGGGAACTCGGGCGCCGCGACCGCAAGGCGCCCTTCGCCCGCATCGCCGACCAGGCACTGCTGCAGACCCTGCCGCGGACCGTCAGCACCGGCATGGGAGCCGCCTTCATCCTCACCGCGCTGGCCGTCCTCGGCGGCGACACCCTGACCGACTTCGCCCTCGCCCTGCTCATCGGCCTCGTGGTGGGCACCTGGTCCTCGATGTTCACCGCCGCACCGCTGGCCGTCGAACTGCACCGGCGCACACGGGCGGGCTCCTCGCGGGGGCCCGGCACGCTCGGCCGTCCAGGTGGTGGCCTGCGGGGGCCGTGAACCCTCGGCGCGTGAGTGGGACGTATGGCCTCTGAGCGCCGGTGGACGGGCCCGCCCCGAGTGCCCGAGTGCCGGGGCGGGCGCGAACGAGGAACGCGAACGAGGAACGCGAACGAGGAAAGGGACTGAATCCGCGAGCGGTCCGTACCCGTCGCTCGAGCACAGGAACGGAGCGGTCCCCGACCTCAGGCGCCGCGGGATCGACCAGGACTTCTGGTATCCGGTCGCGGTGTCCCGGAGCGTGGCCAGGAAGAAGACGTTCGCCGCCCGGTTCGCGGGGGAGCGGATCGCCCTGTACCGCGGCGAGGGCGGCACGGTCTTCGCCCTGGAGGACCGCTGCGCCCACCGTCAGGTGCCCCTGAGCATGGGCGTGGTGGAGGGCGAGGTGCTGCGCTGCTGCTACCACGCCTGGGCCTACCGGGGGAACGGCCGCATCTCGCAGATCCCGTATCTGCCCAAGGGCGTGGGCCGCCCGCCGCGCGGTGTGCGCGCCTATCCGGTCCGGGAGGCCTACGGACTCGTCTTCGTCTTTCCCGGTAATCCGGAGAAGGCCGCCGCGACGCCGCTGCCCGATCTGCCCGAGTTCGGTTCGGGCCGGCACATGACCATGACCTTCTCGCGGACCGTGCGGTGCCACTACTCGTTCATGCACGAGAACCTGCTCGACATGAACCACCAGTTCCTGCACCGGGGCGTCCTCGGCAGGATCCGGCCCGAGCTGCTGGGGTTCGACACGGGGCCGGACTTCGTGGAGGCGCGGTACCTGTTCGTTCCCGCGGGCGGAAGGAAGGACCGGGGCGCGGCGCTGCTGTCGGCCGAGGGACTGGGCGGCGGTTCCTCGCCCGACGTCATCACCGTGCGCACCCAGTACCCGTACCAGACGCTGCGGGCGGTCCCGGAGAAGGCCGAGCTCCCGGCGTTCTCCCTGTGGGCCGCGTACGTGCCGCAGGACGCCGAGCAGCGCGTCAACCACACCTTCGGACTGCTCATGATCGCGAAGCCGGCGATCCCGGGAGCCCTGCACGTCGCCTGGCCGTTCATCAGAAGGTTCACCGAACGGGTCTTCGCCGAGGACCGGATGGCCGTCGAGGCCGAGCAGCGGGCCTGGGACGAGCAGGGGGAGGACCGCAACCAGGAGGTGTTCCCGCTGATCCTGCACGTCCGCGATGTGCTGCGGAACAACGGCGTCCCACTGCGGCCCGCCACGGCGCGCGCCGGTGCGGGTCCTTGCGGAGACGGCGCCGTGTGCCCGCCCTGACGCCGCGAAGGGGCGCGCGGCGGTTCGCCGGAGCGGCGGGCGCGGCCCGGCCCTCGCCGGCGCACGGGTCGGTCAGGACCCGTTCGCGGAGTCCAGGGCCGACTGGAGGGACTGACGGTAGCCGTCACTGGTGTAGGTGGCGCCGGAGACCGTGTCGATGTCGGCGCTCTGGGCGGTGAGCGCCTCCCTGGTCAGCTGTGGGACGGCATAGCTGTTGATCTGCCGGTCCCGGGGGTTCTCCTGGGGATAGCTGACCGCCGTGACGTCGGTGAGCTTTCCGTCCTTCAGCGTGATGCGGACCTGGACGGGCCCCCAGCGGGTCTGGACGGAGTCACCCGTGAGGGTCCGGGTCCCTGCGGCTGCGGACGCGCCCGACCCGGCCGGCGCCGGGGACGCCGCTACGGCGACGCCCGGCGCCGTGTGCGGCTTGAGCGACAGCAGCAGCACCATCCCGGAGACGGTCGCGGCGCCCGCCAGCACGATGCGGCGCAGCGGACGGTTCTTCCTCAACGTGTGCAAGACGGCCTCACAGCTCGAAGGACTCGTGGTGGATGCGGCTGTCCGGGACCCCGGCTTCGCGCAGGGCCCCGTACAGGTCCTGCGCGAAGCCGTGCGGGCCGCACAGGTACACGTCGTGGGCGGCCAGGTCGGGCACGGCCGCGCACAGCGACCGGGCGCCGAGGTCGGGGCGCCGGCCGTCCGGGCCGTTGAGCGCGTAGAGCACTTTCGCCCCGCGCCACCGGGCGACCGTCTCCAGCTCGCCGCCCAGGGCGAGGTCCTCGGCCGAGCGCGCGCGGTAGAGGAGGGTGACCTCTCCGGGCAGCGTCTCGAACAGGGCCCGCAGCGGGGTGACGCCGACGCCGCCCGCGATCAGCAGGGACCTGTGTGCGCCCTGGCGGTCCGCGGTCAGCGCCCCGTACGGCCCCTCCGCCCACACCCGGGTGCCCGGCCGCAGCAGCGGCACGGCGGCGCTGTGGTCGCCGAGCGCCTTGACGGTGATGCGCAGCAGGTCCGGGCGCGGCGGCGCCGACAGGGAGTACGGCGTGGAGGTCCAGCGCATGCCGTCGGTGAGGAACCGCCAGCGCAGGAACTGCCCCGGCCGTGCGCCCATCTCGTCCAGCCGACGGCCGCGTACGACGACGGAGCAGACGCCCGGCGCCTCGTGGTGCACCGAGTCGACCCGCAGCCGGTGCCGCAGGTTCAGCCGCACCGGGACGAGGATCCGGAACCACACCACCAGGGCGGCGGCCCCCAGGTACAGCGCGTACCAGGCGATCTGTGCGGGACGGCTGCCGACGAGGTCGGACCCCAGGGCGAGCTGGTGGCCGAAGGCGAGGAAGACCGCCGCGTACGTCAGCAGGTGCACGTAGTACCAGAACTCGTGACCGACCCGGTGGCGCACCGCGCGTGCCGAGACGATCCCCACCGTGAGGAGGACGACCGTCCCGGCGGTGGCCTTGAGCATCTCCGGGTAGTCCAGGACCACCGTGACCGTCTCGTGCACGAGTGAGGAGCCGTCCTGGGCGGCGTACCCGAGCAGGATGAGCACGACGTGCGCGGGCAGCAGACAGATCGTGTAGCGGCCCGCCATCGCGTGCCAGCGGGTCACCCGGTCCGTCCCGATCCGACGCTCGAGGAGCGGCACGCGGGCCGTCATCCCCACCAGCACGGCACAGGCGTACCCGCAGAGCAGGCCCGCGATCCGCCCGGCGCCCGTCAGCCATCCCGCTGCGCCCACGACCGACCCCGTGTCGTGCCACCACAGGGCGACCACGGCGGCGGCCCCGCCCCACAGGACGGCGAGCACCGGGCCGGCGGCGGAACGCCGGGGAGCGGGCGGCGCGAGGGCCACCCTTCGTCGCGCGTACGCCGTCGTCATCCGCATGTCCCTTCCCCGGCCCTACGACCCGTCTCCTCGGCCGTCCGGTACGACACTGTGCCGACCCAACCTCTGAGCCCGCTCTCAGCGCGGACGCCACGGAGACGGCTCCACCGACTCCACCGCAGGTGGGAGGGGCCGCTCGGACGATCGGCGCCGAGCGGCGGCGCGGTGGACTCAGGGCAGAACCAGAGCGGACTCAGAGGAAACTCAGAGGTCGGGAGAGCGGCCCACGACACCGCGAGGCCGCATCCTGGTACCCGAGATGAACACTTCCCGCCCCCGTGGCTCCGGCCGCCCCGCGCTGACCCGGGCCGACGGCGCGCCGCTCAGGGTCCTCGTCGTCGACGACGACCCCGACCTCGCCGAGGTGCTCTGCGGCGCCCTGCGCTACGACGGCTGGGAGGTGCGCACGGCAGGCGACGGCGCCTCGGCCGTCGCCCGGGCCCGCGAGCTGCTGCCCGACGCCATCGTCCTCGACGTCATGCTCCCGGACACCGACGGCTTCGCGGTGCTGCGCTCGCTGCGTGCCGTACGCCCCGACGTGTGCGTGCTGTTCCTGACCGCGCGGGACGCGGTGGAGGACCGCATCGCGGGCATCACGGCGGGCGGAGACGACTACGTGACGAAACCGTTCAGCCTGGAGGAGGTCGTCGCCCGCCTGCGCGGACTGCTGCGCCGGGCCGGCATGGCCCGGCAGGCGGCCGAGGGGCCGCGGCTGACCGTCGGCGACCTGGAGATGGACGAGGAGGCCAGGGAGGTCACCCGCGGCGGCGAGCGCGTCGAACTGTCCCCGACGGAGTTCGAACTGCTGCGCTTCCTCATGCGCAACCCGCGACGGGTCCTGAGCAAGACACAGATCCTCGACCGGGTGTGGTCCTACGACTTCGGCGGGCAGGCCCACGTCGTCGAGCTCTACATCTCCTACCTGCGCAAGAAGGTGGACGCCGGCCGTCCGCCCATGATCCACACGGTGCGCGGCGCCGGATACGTGCTCAAGCCGGTCGTGCGGTGACGACGCCCGGCCCGGGGCTCGCAGGACGGCTCACAGGGCGTCCCCTCCGGAGCGCGGCGAGGCGGTCGCCGTCCCGTCTGCCCCGGCCGCACACGCTGCGGGCACGGCTCACCGTCGGCCTCGTCGTGCTGCTCGCGGTCAGCTGCGCGGCGGTCGGGGTGGCGGCGGTGGTGGAGCTGAACGGCTTCCTCACCGGCCGCCTCGACCAGCAGCTGCGCGAGGCGGGCGCACGGTTCCCGGCGAGCCTGGAGCACGGCGGGACCCGGCCTTCCGATCACGACGGCGACGAGGAAGGCGACGGCGACACCCGCCGGCAGCCCGTCGGGACCTTCGGAGCCCGGCTGGTCGGCGACACGGTCACCGACGCAGCGGTGGTGGGCGCCACCGGCGCGGGCGCGCAGAACGTCCCGCTCTCGGCCGCGGACCGGCGCACGCTCGCCGCGGTCCCGGCCGACGGCCGCGGCCGCACCGTCGGCCTTTCCGCCCTGGACGACTACCGCGTGATGGCCGTCCGGGGCAGGGACGGCGACGTCCTGGTCACCGGGCTGCCCACGGAGCCCGTCGAGGCCGCCGTCCACCGGCTGGAACTCGTCGCCGCGGTCGTCTTCGGCGCCGCGCTCGCCGCGGCGGGCTTCACCGGAGCGCTGTGGGTGCGCTGGTCGCTACGGCCGCTCAGCAGAGTGGCCGCGACCGCCACGAAGGTCAGCAGGCTGCCGCTGTCCAGCGGTGAGGTGGAACTCTGGCCGCGCGCCCCCGAGGCCGACCCGCGCGGTGAGGTGGGACGGGTCGCCGACGCCTTCAACACGATGCTCGGCCACGTCGAGGACGCGCTGACCAAGCGGCACGCGAGCGAGGAGCGGCTGCGCAGTTTCGCCGCCGACGCCAGCCATGAGCTGCGCACGCCCGTGGCGTCGATCCGCGGGCATGCCGAGCTGGCACTGCTGCATCCCGGGCCGGTGCCGCACAAGGTGGTGCGGGCCCTGGAACGCATCGAGGCGGAGTCGGCCCGCATGGGTGAGATGGTCGACGACCTGCTGCTCCTGGCCCGCCTGGACGCGGGCCGGCCGCTGGAACGGCTTCCCGTGGACCTGACCCGCCTGGTCCTCGACGCGGTGACGGACGCGCAGGCCGCGGGCCCCGGGCATCGCTGGACGCTGGAGCTGCCCGAGGAGCCGGTGACGGTGCCGGGCGACGCCCACCGGCTCCATCAGATGCTGGGCAACCTGCTGGCCAACGCCCGCCTGCACACCCCCGGCGGCAGCACGGTCACCGTGTCGCTGGAGACCGAGGCCGGCACGGCGGTGCTCACGGTGCACGACGACGGCCCCGGCGTGCCCGAGGACGTCCGGCCCGGGGTTTTCGAGCGTTTCACCCACGGGGACCGCCGCCGCTCCGGGGGCGTGGGCAGCGGCACGGGCGCCGGCCTCGGCCTGTCGATCGTCGCGGCGGTGGCCGACGCCCACGGAGGCGGCGTCGACCTCGAGAGCGCCCCCGGTTCGACCGCCTTCACCGTACGCATCCCCGCCGGGCACGGGTGACCGGACGCCGACGCCCCTCGCCGGCACACCTCCCGGCCCCGACGGCGACCGCGCATGCGGCCGGGCCGGTCCGCTGTGACTTCTCCCACCTGCTCTTGCCGGGGCGCGCAACGCCTCCTTACGTTCGGTCGCATGTCCTCCCATGGCGACGCCCTCCCCGCCGAACCCGACGAACCCGCCGAGGCGCGCGGGCCTGCCGCGGACCGGCCCGGCGCGTCCGCCCTCTTCGGCCTGGACATCGACCTGAGCTCCCACGAAATGCTCCGCCGCGCTCATGTGCTCGACGCACTCGGCCCCGCCTGGGACCCCATCGCCGCACTGCGCGGCGAGGAAGCGGCGTACGAGCTGCTCTACTCGGGCCTCAGCGCGGACCAGCAGCGGGTGTACGACGAGCTCGTCGCGGCCGGTGTCCTCCCGCACAGAGGGGGCGGCCATGCTGCCGCTTGACCCGCAGGCCGACATCGGGCGCCGCGCCTGGGTGGCCTGCCCCAACTGCGACGACCGCCGTGGCTGCGCCACCTGCGAGCAGGGGCGCACCTGCTCCGAGCACTGGCGCTATCTGCTCTCCCACGCCGGCAGTCTGCTCCACCTGCAGTGCCGGTCCTGCACCCACATCTGGACGCACGAAACCCACTTCGGCGCCACCCGCTCCCCGTGGGAGCGCATCACCAGCGGCCTGCGACGACGGTGACCGCGCACGTCACCAGCGGTCTGCGACGACGGTGACCGCGCACGAGGGCCGGCCTGACCGGCGGTGCGCCCGTGGGCCCCGGAGGGCGAGGCCGGACGGCGGATCGGTGCCGACTTTCGGGTGACCTCACCGTCTGTCGCCGGGGGCTGCGGACCCGCCCTGGCCGAGGATCGCGGTCGGCGGACATCCCTGCCTGCCGTTCTCCCGCCCGGAGGCAGCTGTGCACATCCTGCTCCTTGCCAGCGCGTTCAACAGCCTCACCCAGCGCGTCCACGCCGAACTGCGCGACCGCGGCCACACCGTGGCGGTGGAACTGGCGCTGCCGGGAAGCCCGTTGCCGGAGGCCGTGCGGCGGCACGCACCCGAGCTCGTCGTCGCGCCGATGCTGAGGACGGCGATTCCGCAGGAGGTGTGGACGGCGCACACCTGCCTCGTCGTCCATCCGGGCCCCGTGGGCGACCGCGGACCGTCCTCCCTGGACTGGGCGATCCACGAGGGCGTCGACCGGTGGGGCGTCACCGTCCTCCAGGCCGACCGGGAGATGGACGCCGGCGACGTGTGGGCCTCCGTGCCGTGCCGGGTCCCGCCGGTGTCCAAGAGCGAGCTGTACCGGGGCGAGATCGCCGACGCCGCGCTGCAGGCCCTCATGATCGCGGTGGAGCGCTTCGCCGGCGGTACGTACGTACCCCTCCGGCAACCCGCGTCCGGCGCGACGGACTCCGGCCCGGGCACGCGTCCGTACCTCGACCAGAGCGTCCGGCGGATCGACTGGGCCGCGGACTCCACCGAGGACGTCCTGCGCAGGCTCAGAGCGGCGGACTCCCAGCCCGGAGTGCTGGACACGCTGCTCGGCGGCGAGTGGTACCTGCACGGCGGCCACCCGGAGAGCGTGCTGCGCGGCCGTCCGGGCGAGCTGCTGGCCACCCGGGCCGGAGCGGTCTGCCGGGCCACCCGGGACGGCGCCGTGTGGATTCCCGAGCTGCGGCCCCGGCGCGGGCCCGGGCAGCCCCCCACGTTCCGGCTGCCGGCCGTCCGGGCCCTGGGCGACCGGCTGCCGCCGCTGCCCGAGCACCGCCTGCCCCCGTTGCCCGAGGCGGCGCCCGGCGCCTGGACCGACATCCGCTACCGGGAGGACGGTAACGTCGGCTTCCTGTCGTTCTCCTTCCCCGGCGGCGCCATGAGCACCGAGCAGTGCCGGCGCCTGCTGGACGCCTACCGGGAGGCGTGCACGCGGCCCACGTCCGTGCTGGTCCTGGGCGGCGAACGGGACTTCTTCTCCAACGGGATCCACCTCAACGTCATCGAGGCCGCGGACGATCCCGCGGCCGAGTCCTGGGCGAACATCAACGCCATCGACGACCTGGTCGAGGCGGTCCTGACGACGACGGACCGGCTGGTGGTCGCCGCGGTCGCGGGCAACGCCGCCGCGGGCGGGGTGATGCTGGCCCTGGCCGCCGACGAGCTGTGGTGCCGCTCGGGCGCCGTGCTGAACCCCCATTACCGCCTGATGGGCCTGTACGGCTCGGAGTACTGGACGTACACCCTCCCGCGCAGGGTGGGGCCGGCGACGGCCGACCGGCTCCTGCGCGAGGCCCTGCCGGTGAGCTCGGCGGGCGCACTGCGCCTCGGACTGGTCGACCGCGTGGTCGACTGCGGTCCGCAGGCGTTCGCGGAGGAGGTCGGCAGCCTGGCGGCCCGTCTGGCGTCGCTTCCGGCGACGGCGGCACGGATCACCGCGAAGAAGACGGATCTGGACCGGCTCGAGGCAGCCACCCCGCTGGCCGGGTTCCGTGAGCGGGAGCTGGCCCGGATGCGCCGCACCTTCGACGACCCGGACGCCGCCTACCACGCCCTGCGCCGCTCGTTCGTCCACAAGGAGCGGCCCGCCGGCACCCCGCCGCACCTGGCGTCCGCCCCGGTTGCGCAGGACGCTCCCGTCCCCACTCCCACCGCTGTCACCGGAACGGCCCACGTTGGCGTCCCGTCGCGGCCGAACGGCTGATACGAAGAAAGACGACGGCCGAAATACCGGCCTTCATCCCTTACCTCCCCAGGAGGCGATCCCATGACCGAGGCGACGCCGGGCACGGTCGGCGCTGCGGACGCGGACGGCGCGCCCGCCGACGAGACACCCACGATCCACATCCTCTGGATCAACGCGGGGCTGAGCTGCGACGGCGACTCTGTCGCGCTGACGGCCGCCATGCAGCCCAGCATCGAGGAGATCGTGCTCGGCGTACTGCCGGGTCTCCCGAAGATCGCCGTCCACTGGCCGCTCATCGACTTCGAGTGCGGTCCGATCGGCGGCTCGGACACGTTCATCGAGTGGTTCTTCAAGGGCGAGCGGGGCGAGATCGACCCGTTCGTCCTGGTCGTCGAAGGCTCCATCCCCAACGAGGCGATCAAGCCCGAGGGCTACTGGTGCGGCTTCGGCGACAACCCGGAGACCGGCCAGCCGATCACCACCAGCGAGTGGATCGACCGGCTCGCCCCGAAGGCCCTGGCGGTCGTCGCCATCGGCACCTGCGCCACCTACGGCGGCATCCACGCCATGGCGGGCAACCCGACCGGCGCCATGGGCGTGCCGGACTACCTCGGCTGGGACTGGAAGTCCCACGCCGGCATCCCCATCGTGTGCGTCCCGGGCTGTCCGATCCAGCCCGACAACTTCTCCGAGACGCTCACCTACCTGCTCTACCAGGCGGCCGGCTCCGCCCCGATGATCCCGCTGGACGACAAGCTGCGCCCCACCTGGCTGTTCGGGGCCACCGTGCACGAGGGCTGCGACCGCGCCGGCTACTACGAGCAGGGCCAGTTCGCGCTGTCGTACGACTCCCCGACCTGCCTGGTCAAGCTCGGCTGCTGGGGCCCGGTCGTCAAGTGCAACGTGCCCAAGCGCGGCTGGATGAACGGGATCGGCGGCTGCCCCAACGTGGGCGGCATCTGCATCGCCTGCACGATGCCCGGATTCCCCGACAAGTTCATGCCGTTCATGGACGAGCCGCCCGGCGCCAAGGTGTCCAGCGGCGCCAGCGGCGCGTACGGCGCCGTCGTCCGCACGCTGCGGTCGATCACCGCCAGGACCGTGGACAAGGAGCCCAAGTGGCGCCGCACCGGAGACCGGATCACCACCGGATACCGACCCCCGTGGTGAGCGGTCGCCGCACGTAGTCCGCTCCCCGCTTCGTGCACCCCCCACCCCCCCCCGTACCTCCCGCGCAACGAAGGGCACGGCACAGATGGCACCGAAGACGAAGGCGGCCGGCGACGGCACCGGCCTGGTGGAGATGGCCTGGGATCCGATCACCCGGATCGTGGGCAGCCTGGGAATCCACACGAAGATCGACTTCAAGCAGAAGCGGGTCGCGGAGTGCTACAGCACCTCGTCGGTCTTCCGTGGCTACAGCGTCTTCATGCGCGGCAAGGACCCACGCGACGCCCACTTCATCACCAGCCGCATCTGCGGGATCTGCGGGGACAACCACGCCACCTGCTCGGTGTACGCGCAGAACATGGCGTACGGCGTCAAGCCCCCGCACCTCGCCGAGTGGATCATCAACCTCGGCGAGTCCGCGGAGTACATGTTCGACCACAACATCTTCCAGGAGAACCTGGTCGGGGTCGACTACTGCGAGAAGATGGTCAAGGAGACCAACCCCGGCGTCCTCGAACTCGCCGAGCGCACCGAGGCCCCGCACGCGGCCGAGCACGGCTACCGCACGATCGCCGACATCATGCGCTCCCTCAACCCGCTGGAAGGCGAGTTCTACCGCGAGGCCCTCCAGGTCAGCCGCTACACGCGCGAGATGTTCTGCCTGATGGAGGGCCGCCATGTGCACCCCTCCACGCTCTACCCGGGCGGCGTCGGCACCATCGCCTCCGTGCAGCTCTTCACCGACTACCTCAGCCGGCTGATGCGCTACGTGGAGTTCATGAAGCGGGTCGTGCCCCTGCACGACGACCTGTTCGACTTCTTCTACGAGGCGCTGCCCGGCTACGAGGAAGTGGGCCGCCGCCGGGTCCTGCTCGGCTGCTGGGGCGCGCTCAACGACCCCGAGTACTGCGACTTCACCTACGCCAACATGTCGGACTGGGGCCGGCGGATGTTCGTCACGCCCGGCGTCATCGTCGACGGCAAGCTCGTCACCAACGACCTCACCGACATCAACCTCGGCATCCGCATCCTGCTGGGCAGCTCCTACTACGAGGACTGGCAGGGCCAGGAGCAGTTCGTCACCCACGACCCGCTCGGCAACCCGGTGGACCCGCGCCACCCGTGGAACCAGCACACCATCCCCGCCCCGCAGAAGCGCGACTTCGACGACAAGTACAGCTGGGTCATGTCGCCGCGCTGGTTCGACGGCAAGGACCACCTCGCCCTGGACACCGGCGGCGGCCCCATCGCCCGCCTGTGGTCGACGGCCCTGTCCGGGCTCGTCGACATCGGGTACGTCAAGGCCACCGGCCACAGCGTGGTCATCAACCTGCCCCGCACCATGACCAAGCCGGAGACCACCTTCGAGTGGAAGATCCCGAAGTGGTCCAACGCCCTGGAGCGCAACCGCGCCCGCACCTACTTCCAGGCCTACGCCGCCGCCGTCGCCCTGCACTGCGCGGAGAAGGGCCTCGCGGAGGTCCGCGCCGGACGCACCCAGACCTGGGAGAAGTTCGAGGTGCCGGACGAGGGCATCGGCGTCGGCTTCACCGAGGCCGTCCGGGGCGTCCTGTCCCACCACATGGTGATCCGCGACGGCAAGATCGCCAACTACCACCCGTACCCGCCCACCCCGTGGAACGCCAGCACCAGGGACACCTTCGGCACCCCGGGCCCGTACGAGGACGCCGTGCAGAACACGCCCATCTTCGAGGAGAACACCCCGGAGAACTTCAAGGGCATCGACATCATGCGGGCCGTCCGCAGCTTCGACCCCTGTCTGCCCTGCGGCGTCCACATGTACGTCGGCGGCGGCAAGACGGTGAAGTCGATGCACGTGCCCACCGGCCTGAGCGGACTGGGCGGATGAGCGCCGCGACGGCGGCGACGCCGGTGAACGCGGAGCAGACCGGACGCCGTGTCGAGGAGGTGCTGGAGCGGCTGACCGCGAGCGGCGACCCGGCCGCCGCCGCGGCCGCGGAGGAACTGGTGCGGTCCCTCATGGACTTCTACGGCGCCGGACTGGCCCGCATCCTCCACCTGCTGACCTCCGCCCCGGACGGCCCGGCGGCGCGGCTGCTCGGCGACGAGCTGGTCGCGAGCCTGCTCGTCCTGCACGACCTGCACCCCGAGGACCGCGACGCACGCATCGCCCGGGCCCTGGACAGCGTCCGCGAACACGCCCTGGAGGTCGTGGACTTCGACGAGCGCAACGGCACCCTGTCGCTGCGGGCCCAGGAGGCCGGCGGCTGCGGATGCGGCTCCGGCGGGGACGCCCGGCAGGCCGCGGAGGCCGCCCTCGCCTGCTTCGCACCGGAGGTCAGGGCCGTCGACGTGCAGACCGCGCCCGCGGGGCCGACGCTCCTGCAGATCGGCACCGCCCCGACGGGAGCCCGATGACGGCGTCCCCGGCGACACGCCCGTCCGGGCTGCGGAGGTTCGTCACCGAACGAGCTCCGCAGCCCGAACGGTGCGAGCTGTGCGCCGTGACGGTCCCGGCGGACCACCGCCATCTGGTCGACACCGAGAAACGCGCCCTCGTCTGCGCCTGCGCCCCCTGCGGGCTGCTGATGGAGCAGCCGGGGGCCGCCGCGGGCCGCTTCCGCACGGTCCCGGACCGCTATCTCGCCGACCCCGCACATCGCCTCGACGACAGTGCGTGGGACGCGCTGCAGATCCCGGTCGGCGTCGCCTTCCTCTTCCGCAACGCGGCACTCGACCGCCTGGTCGCCCTCTACCCGAGCCCGGCCGGGGCCACCGAGAGCGAACTCGACCCCGCCACCTGGGCGGACGTCCTCGGCCGCAGCCGCCTCGCCGCACTGCTCGAACCCGATGTGGAGGCGCTGCTGCTGCGCCGCACCGACGGCGGCTGCGCGTGCCACCTCGTCCCCATCGACGTCTGCTACGAACTCGTGGGCCGCATGCGCCTGTTGTGGCAGGGCTTCGACGGCGGGGCCGAGGCCCGCGCCGCTCTGGAGGCGTTCTTCGCGGACGTCGCGCGCCGCGCCCGGCCCGTGGACGAGGCGGAGCGCCCGCCGGAGAAGGCGGTGCGGCCGTGACGGAGTTCTCCTTCGCCTGCACCGGCGTGCGCGCCGACCGGTACGCCGCCGGGCCGACCCTGGTCTTCCGGCTGCGGGTCACCGCAGCGGCCGGCGCACGCGTGCACGCCCTCGCGCTGCGCTGCCAGATCCGCATCGAACCCGCCCGCCGGTCCTACGGGGCGGCCGAGGCCGACGGCCTGTCGGACCTCTTCGGCGAGCGCTCCCGCTGGGGCAGCACGCTCCAGCCGGTGCAGTTCGCCCAGGTCGCGCTCATGGTCCCGAGTTTCACCGGAGAGATCGAGACCGACCTCGTGGTGCCCTGCACCTACGACATGGACGTCGCCGCGACCCGCTACCTCACCGCCCTCGCCGACGGCGAGGTCCCGCTGCTGATGCTGTTCTCCGGCACGGCCTTCACCGGGGACGGGGGCTTCCGGGTCGAGCCGGTCCCCTGGGACCGGGAGGCGGCGTTCCGGATGCCGGTGGCCGCCTGGCGGGACATGGTCGAGCAGCACTTCCCCGGCTGCGGCTGGATCCGGCTGCCGCGCGACACCATGGACGCCCTGCTCGCCTACCGCTCCCGGCACGCCCTGACCTCCTGGGAGGCGACCCTCGAGGCCCTGCTCGACCACGACGGCGGCGCCCCGGCCCCGCCCGCGAGCGACCCGTTCCGCGCGCTCACCGGCAGCACCGGAAGGACGGACCCGTGACCGTGACCACCTTCGCGCCCGAGACGGAGGAACGGTTCGCCCTCGCCCGGCAGGTGGCCAACGCCGTCCTCTTCGAGGGCTATGTGCTCTACCCGTACCGCGCCTCCGCCGCCAAGAACCGGCTGCGCTGGCAGTTCGGGGTGCTGGTGCCACCCGGCTGGGGCGCGGAGTGCGAGGAGCACGACTTCCAGCACACCGAATGCCTGATGGAACCGAAGGCGGGCGCGACCCTCTCGGTCGAGGTGCGCTTCCTGCACGCCCGACGGCGCACGGTGCAGCGCGCCCGCCCGGACGGCGGCTACGACACGGTGCCCGAACTGCGCCTCGACGACCGGGTGCTGATGCCCTGGGACGAGGGGAGCGAGGAGCGGGTCGAGGTCGTCGCGTCGGTGGACGAACTCCTCGGTGACGGCGTCACGCATCCCTTCGGCCGCCCCGCTCGCGAGGACGTCGAACCGGTCCTGGACGCGGCCGGCGCCACCGTGGGCCGGCTGGTCCGGCGGTGCGAGGAGATCAGCGGGACGATCCGGCTGTCCGCCCGCGAACTCGACGGTCCCTACCGGGCCATGCGTCTGACGGCCGTCGTCGAGAACACCGGCGACTGGACGCCCTGCGACAGCCGCGGCGCCGGCCGGGACGCGGCGCTGCCGCGTTCCCTCGTGGCCACCCACCTCCTCATGGCGCTGAGCGCCGGATCGTTCCTGTCGATGACCGATCCCCCCGAGTGGGCCAAGGGCGCGGTCGCCGCCTGCCGCAATCTGCACACCTGGCCCGTGCTGGCCGGCGAACCCGGCCGCGCCGACCTCGTGCTGTCCTCGCCGATCATCCTGGAGGACCATCCGGCCATCGCACCGGAGAGCCCCGGCGCGCTCTACGACGCCACCGAGATCGACGAGATCCTCGCGCTGCGCACCGCGGCCCTCACCGACGAGGAGAAACGGGAGGCCCGGGGCACCGACGAACGGGCGGCCGCCGTGATCGAGCTGGCGGACTCGATGCCGGCCGAGGTCCTGGAGCGGCTGCACGGCGCGGTGCGCAGTCTGCGCGAGGTCACCGGCCCGGGCCCCACCGTCCCGGAGCCGGCGAGCGCGGGCCCCGCCGCCCCGGAGCCGCCGGACGCCGGCCCCGCCGTCCCGCAGCCGGGCTTCCCCGACGAGCACGGGGTGCCGCGGCCGGACACCCCTTGGTGGGACCCCGCGAGCGAGGCCGGCTTCGACCCCGCGCAGGACCGTGTGCTCGTCGACGGACGGCCGGTGGGCAAGGGCAGCCGCGTCGCGCTGCGACCGGGCCTGCGGCGCACCGACGCGCAGGACATCTTCCTGCGGGGCCGCACGGCGACGGTCGAGGCGGTCCTGCACGACGTGGACGGCGGGGTGCACCTCGCGGTCACGGTCGACGGCGACCCGGGCGCCGACATCCGCCGCGAGCAGGGACGGTTCCTGTACTTCCAGCCCGACGAGGTCGCACCGCTGGAGGAGGACGGATGAAGCCCTCCGCACCGCCGGGCCCTCGGACCCTCGTCGCCGGCATCGGCAACATCTTCCTCGGCGACGACGGCTTCGGCGTGGAGACCGCCCGCCGGCTCGCCGAACGCGACCTGCCCGCCCGCACCGAGGTCGTGGACACCGGCGTACGGGGGATGGACCTCGCCTACCGGCTGCTGGACGGCTACGACACCCTCGTCCTCGTCGACGCCACGGCACGCGGCGAGGCCCCGGGCACCCTGTACGTCATCGAACACGACGTCGGCGGGACCCCTTCGCCGCCCGCCGCCGCGATGGACGGCCACCGGATGACCCCCGACGCCGTCCTGGCGCTGCTGGCCACCCTCTGCGCCGGCACCGGCACGGAGCCGCCGCGCCGCGTGCTGGTGGTCGGCTGCGAGCCGGCCTCGGTGGACGAGGGCATCGGTCTGAGCGCACCGGTGTCCGGCGCCGTACCGCGGGCCGTCCGGCTGATCGAAGAACTGCTGCGGGACGCCGAGACGTCCGCGGCACAGACCCCGACCGCGCAGGCATCGACATGAGGAGAGACGGGATGAAGAAGATCGTCATCGGCGGAGCGGCCCTGGCCGCCGTGGTCGCCGTCTTCGCCGAGGTGTTTCCCGACATCAGGCGCTACCTGAGGATCCGACGGATGTGACCGCCGGCGCCCCCCCCGGTGCGCCGTGCGGTTGCGTCGAACGGCGTACCCGCGAAGCCGGTGACGGCGTGCCGGGCCGTGCGACCCGGGCGGGCGCGCCTCTAATGAAGCCCGGCGGAGGCAGCCTGCGAAAGGACGGAGCCCCATGCACGAGATGTCCGTCGCGCTGGCCGTCGTCGACCAGGTGGCCGAGGCGGCCGCCCGGTCCCGGTGCGTCACGGCGGTGCGGTCCGTACGGCTCCAGGTGGGCGAACTGGCCGGCGTCGTACCGGACGCTCTCGCCTTCTCCTTCGAGCTGGCCTGCGCCGGCACCGTGCTGGAAGGCGCCGAACTGATCACCGAGGCGGTGCCGGGGCGGGCCCGCTGCACGCCCTGTGCGCACGAATGGGCCGTCGGCATGCCGCCCCGGCTGATCTGCCCCGCGTGCGGCGCGACGCACACCGAGCTGCTCGCCGGCCGGGAGCTGCAGATCGTCGACGTGCACTGGGAGGACGGCCCCCCGCACGCGTCCACCCGCGAACCGATCTCCGAGGAGCGCTGAACCATGTGCCGTGTCGTCGACCTGCGGCAGGCCGTACTCGCGAAGAACGACGCGAGCGCCGACGCACTGCGCGCCCGCCTCGCCGCCCGCGGCACGGCCGTCGTCAACCTGATGTCCAGTCCTGGCAGCGGCAAGACCGCGCTGCTGGAGCAGGAACTGCTGCGGGCACGGGAGCGGTCCGTTCCCGTCGCGGCGCTGAGCGCCGATCTCGCCACCGAGAACGACGCGGTCCGCCTGGCGCGTTCGGGCGTGCCCGTGAAGCAGGTGCTCACCGACGGACTGTGCCACCTGGAGGCGGGGATGCTCGCAGGGCACCTCGACGGATGGCTGCCCGACGACACCCGGCTGCTGTTCGTGGAGAACGTCGGCAACCTGGTCTGCCCGGCCTCCTACGACCTGGGGGAGACGTTGAGGGTCACGCTCGCCTCCGTGACGGAGGGCGAGGACAAGCCGCTCAAGTACCCCACCGCCTTCGGCCTGGCCCACCTGGTCGTGCTCACCAAGACCGACATCGCGCAGGCCGTCGAGTTCGACGAGCGCGCCTTCCGCGCGAACGTCGAACAGGTCAACCCGGGAGTCGAGGTGATCCTCACCTCCGCACGCCGGGGGCAGGGGATCGGCGCGCTGCTCGACCGCGCGACAGCGGCCGCGAACGGGGAACCGGTCCACACGCCCGTGATGGCCCGGCCGCCGCAGCACCACGGTCACTCCCACCCGCACGACGGGCACACCCACCCGCACGCCGGGCACTCCCACGCGGCCCCGGAGGCCGACGGCGCCATGGCCCACACCCACCCGTGAGCGGTCAGCAGGCCCCGGCCGCCCTCGTCGAGGACGCTCCGCTACGACGCCGGATCACCGTCCGGGGAGTGGTGCAGGGCGTGGGCTTCCGGCCCTACCTGTACGGCCTCGCCACCGAGCTCGCCCTGGCCGGACACGTGACCAACACGCCCGAGGGCGTCGTCGTGGAGGTCGAGGGCGCCGCCTCTGCCGTGGCCCGGTTCTGCGACCGGATCGCCTCCCAGGCGCCCCCGCTGGCCCGCGTCGAGTCCGTGCGGCACCGGGACATGCCTCCCGCGGGCGGCACCGGTTTCACCATCCTCGCCTCCCGCACCGACGGGCCGGCCCGCACCCTGGTCTCCCCGGACGCCGCCACCTGCGCCGACTGCCTCGCCGAGCTGGCCGATCCGGCCGACCGGCGGTACCGCCACCCCTTCGTCAACTGCACCCACTGCGGCCCGCGCTTCACGATCGTCACCGGCGTGCCCTACGACCGGTCGCACACCACCATGGCCGGCTTCGCGATGTGCCCCGACTGCGCCCGGGAGTACGCGGACCCCGCCGACCGCCGGTTCCACGCGCAGCCGGTCGCCTGCCCGGCGTGCGGGCCGCGGCTGCGGCTGGTCCCCGGCCGGGATCCGGAGCCCGGGAGCGGTGCGGGGGCGGACCCGGTCACCGAGGCGCGCGCCCTGCTGACGCGGGGCGCGATCCTCGCCGTGAAGGGCCTGGGCGGCTATCACCTGGCCTGCGACGCCACGAACCGGACCGCGGTGGCACGCCTGCGGCGTCGAAAGGCGCGCGGCGACAAGCCGTTCGCCGTCATGGCCCGGTCCGCGGACGACGTCCGTCACCTCGTCCGGCTCGGACCCGAGGAGCGGAGCCTTCTCGAGGGCCCGGCCAGGCCGGTCGTCCTGATGAGGCGGCTCCCTCCGCAGCCGTCGGACGCCGACGGGGACCCGTCTCCCGCCGAGGCCGTCGCGCCCCGCAGCCCGGACCTGGGCGTGATGCTGCCGTACACACCCCTGCACCATCTGCTGCTCGGCCTGCCCGGTGACCCGGCCGGCCCCCGGCTGCTCGTCATGACCAGCGGCAACGTCTCCGGTGAGCCGATCGTCACCGACGACGCCGAGGCGCTGGAGCGGCTCGCGCACCTGGCCGACGCCTGGCTCACGCACGACCGGCCGATCCACGTCCCGTGCGACGACTCCGTGGTCCGCGTCTGCGACGGGGAGCCGCTGGTGATCCGCCGCTCGCGTGGCTACGCCCCGCTGCCGCTCTCGCTGCCGCTGCCCGTGCGGCCGGCGCTCGCCGTCGGCGGAGACCTGAAGAACACCTTCTGCCTGGCAGCGGACCGTCGCGCCTGGCTGTCGGCCCACATCGGCGACATGGACGACCTCGCCACCCAACAGGCCTTCGGTCGCGCGGTGGCGCAGTTGCAGCGCATCACGGGCGTGCGGCCCGAGACCCTGGCGTCCGACCGGCATCCGGGCTACCGGTCCGCACGGTGGGCCGACCGGAACGCGGATCGTCGGCCGGTCGTACGCGTCCAGCACCATCACGCGCACATCGCCGCCGCCATGGCCGAGCACGGGCTCGACGGCGCCCGCCCGGTGATCGGCGTCGCCTTCGACGGCACGGGCCACGGCGACGACGGCGCCGTGTGGGGCGGGGAGTTCCTGCTCGCCGACTACGACGGCTTCACCCGGTTCGCGCACCTCGCGTACGTCCCGCTGCCCGGCGGCGACGCCGCGGTGCGCCGCCCGTACCGCATGGCGCTGGCTCATCTGCGGGCGGCCGGGATCGGCTGGTCCGCGGACCTCGCCTGCACGACGGCCTGCCCGCCCGACGAACTGCCGCTTCTGGAAAGGCAGTTGGAGCGTGGACTGAACTGCGTCCCCACGTCCAGCATGGGCCGGCTCTTCGACGCGGTGTCCTCGCTCGCCGGGGTGTGCCAACGGGCCGGGTACGAGGCGCAGGCCGCCGTCGAGCTGGAGGGGGCGGCGGTGCGTGCACCCGTCGAGGACACCGCCGCCTACGCCTTCGCCCTGCACGGCCCGCGGGACGGCCGCGACGGCGCCCGACGAGCCGATCCCGCCCCCGTGCTCGCGGCGATCGTCGGCGACCTGCGCGCGGGCGTCGAGCCGGGCGTCGTCGCGGCGCGGTTCCACCGGGCCGTCACCGACCTGGTGCACCGCGTCTGCGTGCGGGCGCGGGAGCGGCAGGGAGCGGACACGGTGGCCCTGACGGGCGGCGTGTTCGCCAACACGCTGCTCTCCTCGGCCTGCGCCGCCGTCCTGCGCGAGGACGGCTTCACCGTCCTGCGGCACCGACTGGTGCCGCCGGGCGACGGCGGCCTGGCGCTGGGCCAGCTGATGGTGGCCGCCCGGACCGCTCCCCGTCCCACCGACTGAACAACGCCCGACCACAGCGAGGAGAGGCCCATGTGCCTGGCGGTACCCGGCAAAGTGCTGGACATCGAGGAACGTGACGGCACCCGGATGGCCACCGTCGACTTCGGCGGCGTGGTCAAGGAGGTGTGCCTGGAGTACCTGCCCGACCTCCGGGTCGGCGAGTACGCCATCGTCCACGTCGGGTTCGCCCTGCAACGCCTGGACGAGGAGTCGGCGCGGCAGACGCTCGAACTCTTCGCCGAACTGGGCCTGTTGCAGGAGGAGTTCGGAGATCCCTGGGAGTCGGCGGCGACGGAGGCGGCCGAGGGCGCCGTGGAAGAGGTGCGGAAGTGAAGTACATCGACGAGTTCCAGGACCCCGAGCTGGCGCGTCGGCTCCTGGACGACATCCACGCCACGGTGACCAGGCCGTGGGCCCTGATGGAGGTGTGCGGAGGGCAGACGCACAGCATCATCCGGCACGGGATCGACCAACTTCTCCCGGAGAAGCTCGAGTTGATCCACGGGCCGGGGTGCCCGGTGTGCGTGACCCCGCTGGAGGTCATCGACAAGGCGCTGGAGATCGCCTCCCGGCCCGAGGTGATCTTCTGCTCCTTCGGCGACATGCTGCGCGTGCCGGGCACGGGGCGGGACCTGTTCCAGGTCCGGGGCGAGGGCGGTGACGTACGCGTCGTCTACTCGCCGCTCGACGCACTGCGCATCGCCCGGCAGAACCCCGACCGCGAGGTGGTGTTCTTCGGCATCGGCTTCGAGACGACGGCGCCCCCGAACGCCATGACGGTCCATCAGGCCCGGAAGCTGGGCATCTCCAACTTCAGCATGCTGGTGTCCCATGTCCGCGTGCCACCGGCCATCGAGGCGATCATGTCGTCGCCGAGCTGCCGCGTGCAGGGCTTCCTCGCGGCCGGACACGTCTGCAGCGTGATGGGCGTGGAGGAGTACCCGGAACTCGCGGAGCGCTTCCGTGTGCCGATCGTCGTGACGGGCTTCGAGCCGCTGGACATCCTCGAAGGCGTGCGCCGGGCCGTCCGCCAGCTGGAACGCGGTGAGCACACCGTCGACAACGCCTACGCGCGGGCCGTGCGCCCGGAGGGCAACCCGGCCGCCCGCGCCATGCTGGAGGACGTCTTCGAGGTCACCGACCGTGCCTGGCGCGGCATCGGGGTGATCCCCGGCAGCGGCTGGCGGCTGTCGCCGAAGTACCGCGACCACGACGCCGAGCACCGCTTCCCGGTCGACGGCATCCGGACCGAGGAACCCGCCGCGTGCCGCAGCGGAGAGGTCCTCCAGGGGCTGCTCAAACCGCACGAGTGCGAGGCCTTCGGCACCGTGTGCACCCCGCGCACGCCCCTGGGGGCCACCATGGTCTCCAGCGAGGGCGCGTGCGCCGCGTACTACCTCTACCGACGGCTCGACATGCCCGCCGGCAAGGCCAGGGAGGCGACCCCCGTTGTCTGACACCACCGCTGTCCCCACCGCCGCCCTGGACCTCGAGGCGTGGACGTGTCCGGCGCCCCTGCGCGACCGGCCGCGCGTCGTGATGGGCCACGGCGGCGGCGGAGCCCTGTCGGCCGAACTGGTCCAGCAGATCTTCGCGCCCGCCTACGGGGGCGAGGTGCTCGCCCAGATGGGAGACGCCGCCGTCGTCGCCCTGGGCGGCGCCCGGCTGGCGTTCTCCACCGACTCCTACGTGGTGCGGCCGCTGTTCTTCCCCGGCGGCAGCATCGGCGACCTGGCGGTCAACGGCACCGTCAACGACCTCGCCATGAGCGGCGCCCAGGCCGCCTACCTCTCCTGCGGATTCATCCTGGAGGAGGGCGTCGAGCTGGACGTGGTCACGCGGGTGTCCGAGGCGCTGGGCGCGGCCGCGCGCACCGCCGGCGTGCAGGTGGCCACCGGCGACACCAAGGTGGTGGAGGCCGGCCACGGCGACGGCATCTTCATCAACACGGCGGGCATCGGTCTCGTCCCCGCGGGCGTCGACCTGCGGCCGCAGCGGGTCGTCCCCGGCGATGTCGTGATCGTCAGCGGCGCCGTAGGCGTCCACGGAGTGGCGATCATGAGCGTGCGGGAGGGCCTGGAGTTCGGCGTGGAGATCGAGAGCGACTGCGCGGCGCTCGGCGGCCTGGTCGACGCCATGCTGGCGGTCACCCCGGATCTGCACGTCCTGCGCGATCCCACCCGGGGCGGCCTCGCGGCCGCGCTCAACGAGATCGCGGGGGCCTCGGGCGCCGGGGTGGTCATCCGGGAACGCGCCGTCCCGGTCCCGCCCGCCGTGGCCAACGCCTGCGCCGTTCTCGGGCTGGACCCCCTCTACATCGCCAACGAGGGCAAGCTCGTGGCCTTCGTGCCGCGCGAGCACGCCGACGCCGTCCTCGAGGCGATGCGGGCGCATCCGCTGGGCGCCGACTCCGTGATCATCGGTGAGGCCGTCGCGGAGCATCCCGGCATGGTCGTGACCCGGACCGGCCTCGGGGGGACGCGCGTCGTCGATCTGCCGATCGGGGAGCAGCTGCCGCGCATCTGCTGACAGGGCGCGCGCCGCTCGCCGAGGAGAGCGCCCGTCCGGCCCCCGATCGGAAGGTCAGCCCGCCCGGGGTCCGGACGGCGGGTCCTGCGGGTCCACACCGCTCCTGGAGGAAGCGTCCTTCGTTCCGCTCGGACGCTGGGAGCGGCCCCTGCGCCCGGTGTCGCGCCTGCCCTTCTCCTCGGCGTCGCCGTACTCCTCGCCGCGCGCACCGGGACTCTCGGCCGTGTCACCCGGCACGGACTTCGTCTCCTGCGCGGACTTCGTCCGGCCGCGGCCGCGCTCGCCGGCGTGCTCGCCCGGGTGGAACGAGCGGTGGGCGCTCGGGTTGTCCTGCCGGCGCGTCTCGTCCACGTCGGGGGACCAGCCGTGGTGCTCGCCGCCCGTGTGACGGCTGGGGCCCTCGCCGTGCGGTGGTTCGGACGAGCGTGGTTTCTTCGACATGGTCCGATCCGCCTTTCCACGGTCAGCGGGGACGCTGATGACGCCCACCCGGTACAGGTGAATTATCCCCTTCTTGTGCAGGGCGGGCATGTCGTGAGCGTGATCGGAGCGCGACGGCCCGCCGGTGGGAAGTCCGGCGGGCCGTCGGTGACCCGGTGATCCGGTCAGGGGGCGATGTCCCACTGCTGACAGACGTTGTCGAGCTGCTGCCACTGGCGCACCGCGGTGCCGTTGGCCGTTCCGCAGTTCGCGACGTCCAGTGTCATGCCGGTGTTGACGTTGGAGATCGTGTAGTGGGCGCCGGCCTTCGTGACGTCCCACTGCTGGCAGCGGTTGCCGAGCGAGGCCCACAGCTGGACGGCCGTGCCGTTGGACTGCGCGCAGTTCTTGTCGTCCAGGACGGTGCCGCTGTTGACGTTGGTGATGGTGTAGTGGCCGTTGCCCGCGCCGGCGAACTTCCACTGCTGGCAGGCGTTGCCGAGCGAGGACCACAGGTCGACCGAAGTCCCGTTGCCGGTACCGCAGTTCACCGCGTCCAGGACCTTGCCGGAGTTGGGGTTGGTCAGCCGGTAGGCGGTGCCGGCGACGGGGAAGGTGACGGCCGGGGTGCTGTAGCCGACGGAGGTGATGTTGGCCTGGACGGCGTTGTCGGCGGCGTTGGTCGGGTAGCCGGAGGTCATGACGCCTTCGTAGAAGGAGCCGTCGGACCCGTTGCTGTTGTCACCGCCGGTGCCGAGGACGATGGCGCCCTCCAGGTGCATGGGGGTGTATCCGCCGAGGTTGGGCAGCGCCCCGTCGTACCAGGTGGTCAGTGAGCCCGACTGCGCGTTGCCCCCCTTGATCGCGTAGGTCGTCGTGCCGTTGTTCTTCTCCATGGCCGTGACGTATTCGCTGGAGATCCCGGTGTTCGCCGCGTTGGCTCCGTTGCCTCCGAAGAACAGCCCGTTCTCGAGGTCGGCCTCGACCCAGGGTCCCGATCCGGCGCCGGAGCAGGAGAACCAGCACTCCGTGCCGAAGTTGATCGCGTCCATGTGGCCGTTGCCGGTGTCGTTGCCGGACGTCTCGGCATTGCCGTAGTCGAAGCAGCAGCGGTTGTTGACGTGGTGGCCGCTGGTCACCATGTAGGCGCCCTCGGGTGAGCTTCCGGTGGCGATGCCCGTGGTGCTGTTGTCGCGGTAACCGACGCCGGCGGACACGAAGACGCCGTAGGCGGCGTGACCGCCGACGGTGACCGGCAGCGCGCTGGCGATCGCGCCGACGTCCTGCCCGCCGTTGCCGCCCGGCCCCTCGACGGTCAGGTCGTTGTGGCGCGTGCTCTGGTCGTAGATCTTGGTGATGATGCAGGTCGTGCCCGAGCAGAAGGAGTCCTGCGCCGCCGCGTTGGCGTAGCCGCCGGCGCTGAGGACGCCGATGTCGGCGGTGGCGGAGTCCGAGGCGCGCTTGACCTGGTAGAGAGGGCCGTTGTAGGCGGCGTAGAGCGCCCGCGTGGTGCTGTGGGCCGCGGCGCAGGGCGTGCCCGCGGAGGCGTAGATGTCGCACGGCAGGGACGAGGCGGCCTCGGCCGTGCCGGCGGTGCTGATGACCCCGGCCAGGAGGCCGGCGAGCAGGGCGAGGACTGCGCCCACGACCCTCAGGCGGAGCCCCTTGAGGTGTCTGGCTATCACTGTGAACCTCTTCCGTCTTGCGTTCTGGCCCGCTGTCGAAGGCGCGGGCAGCAGGGGGATGTTCGACCGCCGACCAGAAAAATTGTGAGCGCTAACAAAGGAGGTGCCCGGACGTCATCACTCATCCGGGTCGTGGGGGGCGGGGGTGTGAACGGTGCGTCGGCGGCTCTGTTGTCGGAGCTGGTCCAGGGTGTGCCTGGACGGTTCTCGTACGATTGGCGGTGATCGACCGGTCCCGTGACTCCGCCTTTTTACGCTGGCGTGAACACCGGGTCAACACTGCTGAACAGTCAAGAGTATGGAAACAAAGGCCATGCCATCCCTTGACCTTGATTTCCGTTATTCCGAACCGGCGCGCTCCACCGGCCGGCCCCGTCCGTTGGGGGAGCCGGCGATCCGCACGCTCTCGAGGCCTCCGGATCGAGCGTTCGACCGGTCCTGGCCCACGCGGAATGTGTGCGCTAACAAGACGTCACGACCGGTCCGACCGGCGGAGTCACCGGAACATCGCCCGGATGATCCCCACGGTGCGCGCCAGATGCGGCTCGGAGCGGTCCGCGCGGTGGGCGACCGCCAGTTCCACGCGTGCGTCCGGTCCGGCCAGCGGCAGATAGACGACACCGTCGAGCGCCAACGCGGTCACGGGCTCGGGCACGACCGCGACGCCGAGACCGCCGGCCACCAGCGTGACCAGCGTCGAGGTCTCGCCGACCTCGTGGCGGATGCGCGGCTCGACGCCGGCGTCGCGCAGGAGGCCCAGGACGACGTCGTACATCACGGACCGGCGGCCGGCGGAGTGCACGATCAGGTCGGCGCCGGCCAGGTCCGCCGCGCGCAGCCGCTTCCGGCGGGCGAGGGGGTGGTCGACCGGCACGGCGACGACGAGGCGGTCCCGGCGCAGGGCGTGCACGGTGAGGGAGCGGCCGGCCGCCACGGGACGCAGCAGCGCGACGTCGATCGCGCCGGTGCGCAGCGCCTCGACCTGGTCGGGCGCGAGCATCTCGCCGCGGAAGGAGAATTCGACGCCGGGGAGCTCCTCCGTGAGCCGCCGGGAGAGGGCGGGCAGCAGACTGTACGTCGCCGAGCCCACACAGCCGATCGCGAGGTGGCCCACCGAGCCGGCGGCGACGAGCCGTGCGTGCTGGGCGGCCTCGTCGACCCCGGCGAGGATCGCGCGCGCCCGTCCGAGATAAGCCCGGCCGGCCTCGGTGAGGTCGACGCGGCGGGTCGTGCGGTGGAGCAGCTCGACGCCGAGTTCGGTCTCGAGCTGTCGGATCTGCGTGGACAGCGGCGGCTGGGCCATGTGGAGCCGCTCGGCGGCGCGACCGAAGTGACGCTCCTCGGCCACGGCCACGAAGTACCGCAGGTGGCGCAGATCCATAGGTCATCCGTATCAATCGGCTCGGATATGCGTACTTCAGAATATCGCGGGCCGGGATTAGCGTCGCTGCCATGAGTGCTTTCCTGTACGCCGCGACACGGACGCCGTTCGGCCGCTTCAACGGCGCGCTGGCCGGGGTCCGGCCCGACGACCTCGCCGCCGCCGCGATCACCTCGACGCTCGCCCGGGTGCCCGGCCTCGACCCCGCCGCGATCGACGACGTGGTGTGGGGCAACGCGAACGGAGCCGGCGAGGAGAACCGCAACGTCGGCCGCATGGCGGCGCTGCTCGCCGGCCTTCCGGTGAGCGTGCCCGGCACCACGGTCAACCGGCTGTGCGGCTCGAGCCTCGACGCGGCGATGGCGGCCGGCCGGATGATCGAGACCGGCGACGCCGAGGTGGTGCTGACCGGCGGCGTCGAGTCGATGACCCGGGCGCCGTGGGTGCTGCCCAAGTCGGCGAAGCCCTTCCCGGCCGGCGACGTCACCGCGGTCTCGACGACGCTCGGCTGGCGGCTCGTCAACCCGCGGATGCCCAAGGAGTGGACGATCAGCCTCGGCGAGGCCAACGAGCAGCTCCGGGAGCGCTTCGGCATCTCCCGCGAACGGCAGGACGAGTTCGCCGCACGCTCCCACCGACTCGCCCACCAGGCATGGGAGTCGGGCTTCTACGACGACCTGGTGGCGCCGGTCGAGGGAGTCGGCCTGACCCGCGACGAGAGCATCAGGGCCGGATCCACGCCGGAGGTGCTGGCCGGGCTCCGACCGGTCTTCCGGACACCGGAACAGGGCGGCACCATCACGGCGGGCAACGCCAGCCCCCTCAACGACGGGGCCTGCGCCGTTCTGCTGGGCAGCGAGAAGGCCGCGGCCGCCATCGGGGCGGACCCGATCGCCCGCATCGCCGGCCGCGGCACGAGCGCGCTGGAGCCGCAGGCCTTCGGCTACGCCCCGGTCGAAGCCGCGAACCGTGCGCTGGCCCGGGCCGGGATCGGCTGGGACCAGGTGGGCGCGGTCGAGCTCAACGAGGCTTTCGCGGTGCAGTCGCTCGCCTGCCTCGACGCGTGGAAGGTCGACCCGGCGCTCGTCAACCAGAAGGGCGGAGCCATCGCGATCGGGCACCCGCTGGGCGCCTCGGGCGGCCGCGTCCTCGCCACCCTGGCCAAGGTGCTGCGCGAGACCCGGCAGCGCTACGGCGTCGCGGCGGTCTGCATCGGGGTGGGCCAGGGCCTGGCCGTCGTCCTCGAGAACTGCGCCGACACGGGGGCGACCCGGTGAGCCGCGCCGACATCGTCGACAGCACCGACGCCGCGGTCGCCGGGATCGAGGACGGGTCCACGGTCCTGGTCGGTGGCTTCGGCCTGGCCGGGATGCCGTTCGACCTGATCGACGCGCTCATCCGGCAGGGTGCGAAGGACCTCACGATCGTGTCCAACAACGCCGGCAACGGCGATGTCGGACTGGCCGCGCTGCTGGCCGCCGGCCGGGTGCGCAAGGTTCTGTGTTCCTTTCCCCGACAGGCGGACTCCTGGGTGTTCGACGGGCTCTACCGCGAGGGCAGGATCGAACTGGAGGTGGTGCCGCAGGGCAACCTCGCCGAGCGGATGCGCGCGGCGGGCGCGGGCATCGGCGCGTTCTACTGCCCGACCGCGGTCGGCACTCCGCTGGCCGAGGGCAAGGAGGAGCGGGAGATCGACGGGCGCACGTACCTGCTGGAGTACCCCATCAAGGGCGACTACGCGCTGATCGGCGCACACCTCGCGGACACGCTGGGCAACCTCGTCTACCGCAAGACCGCCCGCAACTTCGGACCGGTCATGGCCACCGCCGCGACGACCACCGTCGTCCAGGTCGACGAGGTCGTCGAATCCGGAAGGCTCGACCCCGAGGCCGTCGTCACGCCCTCCATCTACGTCGACCGGGTCGTCCAGGTGGCGGCCCGTCGCTACACCGTTCAGGGGGCACGATGACCACCGCGTCGAGCGATCGGGCCGGCGCCGGCCACCGGCTCTCGATGGACGAGCTGGCCGCCGCCATCGCCCGGGACATCCCGGCCGGTGCGTTCGTCAACCTCGGCATCGGACAGCCCACCAAGATCGCCGACCATCTGCCGGCCGGATCCGGGGTGGTGCTGCACACCGAGAACGGCATGCTCAACATGGGCCCCAAGGCCGAGGGCGACGCGGTCGACCCCGACCTGACCAACGCCGGCAAGGTGCCCGTGACCGAACTGCCGGGGGCGGCGTACTTCCATCACGCCGACTCCTTCGCCATGATGCGCGGCGGGCACCTGGACGTCTGCGTCCTCGGCGCGTACCAGGTCGCCTTCGACGGAGACCTCGCCAACTGGCACACCGGCAGGCCCGACGACATCCCCGCCGTCGGCGGAGCCATGGACCTCGCCATCGGCGCCAAGGACGTCTACGTGATGATGACGCTCTTCACCCGCTCCGGCGAGCCCAAGCTCGTGCCGCGGTGCACCTATCCGCTCACCGGGGTCGGCTGTGTCAGCCGCGTCTACACCGACCACGGCGTCTTCGACGTCGGCCCCGACGGCGTGCGGATCCGGGAGACGTACGGCGTCAGCGCCGACGAACTCGCGGAGCGGCTCGGCGTCACGCCGGCGCACTGAGCGTTTCGTGACGAGGTGCGCGGGCGGCGAAGCCGGGGAAGGCCGCGGACCGGTTCGGGCGGCCCCGTGGGGCGGGAGGCTCATCGCTTTCCCGCCCCAGCGTCCACCGCACTGCGGCGCAGCAGCAGGCCGGCCGGAACGACCGCCGAGATCACGGCGAGCACCGCGCAGGCGCCCAGGACCGCCGCGAGCGTCGCCCACGGCATCTCGACGGACGTCCACACCGAGCACAGGCCCAACGCGCCCCACATGCCCACCAGTTCGAGACCGGCGACCAGTGCTCCGAGCAGCCCGCCGACCACGACGACCATCAGCGCCTCCGCGCCCACCAGCCGCAGCACCTGCCACCGGGTGGCGCCGGCCAGCCGCAGCACGGCCAGTTCGCGGGACCGGTCGGAGGTCGCCATGACCATCGTGTTGGCCAGCGAGATGCCGGTGTAGAGCAGGGCGATCCCGAGGACCAGGAAGAAGCCCATGCGGGTCGTGCGGTCGGTTTGCGGGTCCATCGCGCGCACCCAGGCATCCCTGGTGACCACCTCCCCGCCCGACCCTCGCAGCGCCTGACGCAGCCCGGTGGCCACGGCGTGCACGTCGGCGCCGTCCGCGAGGCGTGCCTCCACCCGGTCGACGGGGGCGCCGACGGCGTTGCGCGGGGTGACGTAGACGCCGTTGTCGCCGGTGCCGACGGTCATGACCGCGGCGATCCGCAGGGACCTCCTCGTGCCGTCGCCGAGCCACACGTCCACCCGCTCACCCACGGTGTGCTTCTCCCACTCCTCGTTGACGATGATCGAGTCGTCGTCGAGAGCGGTCACCGTCCCTGCGGCGAGCGGAAGACGGGCCGTCGCCGCGAACGGCCGCGGCTCCACGGCCCTGGCCTCGGATCTGACGAGCGCCACGCCGTCCTCGAGGACGTACACCGCGCTCGACGAACTCGGCGAGACCTCGACGCCGGACACCCCCCGCAGCCGCCGGACCGTCGCCGCGTCGAAACCGGCGTCGCCCGCCGAAGTGACCACGAGGTCGGCGGCCGTCCGCTCACGCACCTCGGTGGCCCTCGCCTCGTCGAGGGTCGCGGTGGCGCCGAGGAGCGAGCCCGCCAGCGCGACCGTGACCAGCACGGGCGCCGCGACGGCTGCGGTGCGGCGCACCCCGGCGGCGGCGTTCTCCCGCGCCAGCATCCCGCCGGCGCCCGGCAGCCGGGACGGCAGCCAGGCGATCAGCCGGGTCGGCCGGCGCACCAGCGCCGGCGCGAGCAGGGCGACCGCGGTGATCAGCAGCATGGGCCGGCTCACATAGGTCTTGCGCTGCAGCAGTTCGCCCGGGTTCGTCGCCAGGGCCCAGACGAGCGTCACCGCGGCGGCGACCAGCAGGGCCGCGCCGAACAGCCGGCGGCCCCGTGTCATGGGCCGGGCGTCCACGGACGCCTCGCGCAGGGCCTCGGCGGGACCGGTGCGCCCCGCCCGCCAGGACGCGGCCAGCACGCCGCACAGGGCCACCGACAGCCCCGTCCAGAACGCCGCATGGAAGGGCCAGGCGTGGTCGCCGATGGCGAACCAGCCGGGGGCGAGGCGCTCGTCGACCGCCCACTCGGCGAGCCCCGGCGCCGCACGGGAACCGAGTGCGCATCCGGCGGCCGAGGCGAGCACGCCCACCGCCAGCGCCTCGCAGACGACCATGCGGCGGATCTGCCCCGGGGTCGCGCCGGCGGTGCGCAGCAGCCCGAACTCGCGTCGTCGCTGGGCCACCGTGAACGCGAAGGTCGAGGCCACCACGAACACCGACACGAACCCGGTGACACCGCCGGCCGTGCCGAACATCGCGTTCATCGCGGTGAGCGCCTCGCGGTCGCGGTCGGGGTCGGCGTCGGCGTACCGGCGCGCGTCCCCGGTGAGGACCTGGACCCCCTCGTCACCGCGCACCGCCTCGCGCACGGCCGCGGGATCGGCGTCCACCACGAGCTGGGGGCTGCGCGGCGACAGTTCGGCGGCACGGGCGGCGGTGTAGAACACGGCGTTCTCGAAGCCCGGCCCGGCTACGGCGCCGACGACGCGCACGGCGCCGCCGTCGGTGCGCACCCGGGCGCCCGGACGTGCCCAGTCACCGCTGACGACGACCTCGTCCGCGGCCGCGGGCGCCCGCCCCGCGGCGAGCCGGTACGGCGCGAAGGCCGCGGTGGGCCAGGGATGGCCCACCAGATCGGCGGGCCCGCCCTGCGCCCGCACGGCGAACGACCGGTCCTGCACGACGGTCCCGAGGTCCCGCAGCCTCGCGACCGCGTCGGCGGGCACGGCACGCGGCTGTGCGAGCTTCTGGTCGCGCTCACCGATCGAGGTCGGCACCCGCAGGGTGTCCTGGCCCTTGACGACGACGGGCGCGGCGGCGAACCGCTCCGGCCCGCGCTCGGGTGCGTCCAGCGAGGACGCGAGGGCCAGTCCCATCACGGCGATCAGCGCCACCCCCAGGGAGAGGGCGACGAAGCTGCCGACGAAAGTGACCCATCGGGTGCGCAGGGTGCACAGCGTGGTGCTCAGCACGGCGCCGCCTCCAGCCCGGACAGACGCGCCGCGATGTCGTGCGCGCGGGCGCCCAGCAGCTCGCCGTCGACCCGGCCGTCGACGAGGAGGACGACGCGGTCGGCGTAGGAGGCAGCGACGGGGTCGTGGGTGACCATGACGATCGTCCCGCCGTCCCGGTCGACCATGCCGCGCAGCAGCGTCAGCACCTCGCGGCCGGTCCGCGAGTCGAGCGCGCCGGTCGGCTCGTCGCCGAACAGCACTTCCGGACGAGTGATCATGGCGCGGGCCAGGGCTACCCGCTGCTGCTGGCCGCCGGACATCTCCGACGGGCGGTGTCGCGCCCGGTCGTCGAGCCCGACCTGCCGGAGCACCTCACGCACCTGTGCCGTCTTCGGGCGGCGGCCGGCGAGCCGCAGCGGCAGGGACACGTTCTGCTCGGCGGTCAGCGAGGGCAGCAGGTTGAACGCCTGGAACACGAAGCCGATGCGCTCGCGGCGCAGCAGGGTCAGCGCGGTCTCGCTCAGCCCGGTCAGCTCCGTGCCGCCCACGGTGACCGAGCCCGACGTGGGCCGGTCCAGGCCGGCGGCGCACTGCAGCAGGGTCGACTTGCCGGACCCGGAGGGGCCCATGACGGCGGTGAACGTCCCCCTCGGGAAGGCGAGCGACACCTGGTCGAGGGCGGTGACGGACGTGCCGCCCGAGCCGTATCGCCGGGTCACGGAGTCCAGTCGGATCGCGTCGTTGCTCATGTGGTGCCCCATCGGTATCTCTTCCTCGGCTCGTCGGTGTCTCCACGAAACCGCGGAAGCCCCGCGTGGCGCAGTAAGGCCGGAACGAGTCCTGGGGTAGGGCCAGACATACCCCCGACACGGGTCCTGGACCGATGGCACCGGACCGGTGGGGCCGCCTACGGTCATGCACATGCACCCTCGGAATGTGTGGCAGGCCATGTCCCGGCCGGGCTTTCTGCTGTCGGCCTGGCCCTGGCGCTCCGCCGCGTATCTGCTCACCGGCGCGCTGACGGGCGCCGTCACCCTGGTGGTGATCGTGACGGTGGCGGTGGTCTGCGGTGCGCTCGCCATCGTCCTGGTGGGGCTGCCGCTGCTCGTGGTGGTCGCCCTGGGCGGGATCCCGGCGGCCCGGGTGGAGCGGCGCAGGATGCGCCTGGTCGACCGCGACCCGCTGTCCGGTGGGCACCGGACGCCGTCCGCACCGGGACTGCGGCCCTGGCTGACCACCCGGCTGCGCGAGCAGGCGACCTGGCGGGAGCTCGGGTACGCGCTGCTGTTCGCCGGGCTGCTGTGGCCGGTCGACGCGCTGGCCCTCACCGTCGCGCTGCTCTGCCCGCTGTCCATGGCGGCCACTCCGCTGCTGATGGCCACGGTCGGCGACGGCCGGGAGGCGAAGGTGCTCAAACAGTGGACGGTCACCACCTGGCCGACCGCTTTCGGCGTCGCCGTACTGGGCCTGCTCCTGGCGGCTCTGGGCGCCTACCTCCTCGGCGTCACGGCGGGCGCCCGCGCCGGCCTGGCCCGGCTCCTGATCGCCCCACGCGAGGGCGACCTCGGCTCCACGGCGGTCGAACTGGCCCGTTCCCGTGTCCGGCTGGTCGATGCCTTCGAGGCCGAACGGCGCCGTATCGAGCGCGATCTGCACGACGGCGCCCAACAGCGCCTCGTGGCCCTGACGATGGCCCTCGGGCTGGCCCGCCTGGACGCCCCGCCCGGCCCGCTCGCCGAGCAGCTCACCAGGGCCCACGCGGAGGCGGGCAAGGCGCTCGCGGAGCTGCGGGAGCTCATCCACGGCATCCACCCCCAGGTCCTCACGGACTACGGCCTGCCCGCCGCGATCAGCGACGCCGCCGACCGCTGCGTGGTCCCCGTCGACGTCGACCTCGCACTGCCGGGACGGCCCGCCAGGGCGATCGAGTCCGCCGTCTACTTCGTGGTCTGCGAGGCGCTGGCCAACGTCGCCAAGCACAGCGGCGCCGGCCGCGCGCAGGTCAGCGGGGGGCATCGCGAAGGACGTCTGTTCCTCGAGGTGCGCGACGACGGCCGCGGCGGCGCGGACCCGACGGCCGGCAGCGGACTCACCGGCCTCGCCGACCGGGTCTCGGTCCTCGATGGCAGACTTGCCCTGACCAGTCCGCCAGGTGGACCGACTCTCTTGCGTGTGGAGTTTCCTTGCGAGGTGCCCAAGGCGGCCGACCGCTGCGCGTAGTGCTGGCCGAGGACAGCGTGCTGCTGCGGGAAGGCCTCATCGGCCTGCTCGACCGCTGCGGACACCGGGTGGTGTCCGCGGTCGGGGACGCGCGGGCGCTGGTCGCCGCGGTCGAGGAGCATGTCCCCGACATCGTCGTGACGGACGTGCGGATGCCGCCCGGTTTCCAGGACGAGGGACTGCACGCGGCAGTGCGGCTGCGGGAGAAGCGCCCCGCACTGCCCGTCCTGGTCCTCAGCCAGTACGTGCAACGCACGTACGCCGCCGAACTCCTGGACTCCGGCGACGGATCGGGCGTCGGGTATCTGCTCAAGGACCGGGTCGGCCAGGTCGAGGAGTTCATGGCGGCGCTGCACAAGGTGGCGGACGGCGGGACGGTGGTCGACCCCGAGGTGGTACGCCAGTTGCTGCGCCGCCGCCGCGATCCGCTGGAGCAGCTCACCCCGCGCGAACGCGAGGTGCTGGCGCTGATCGCCGAAGGCAGGTCCAACGGCGCGATCGCCAAAGAGCTGGTGGTCTCCGAAGCGGCGATCGGCAAGCACATCGGCAACATCCTCACCAAGCTGGACCTGCCTCCGACGGACACCACGCACCGCAGGGTCCTGGCCGTCCTGACCTACCTCCGGGCCTGACGCCCGCCGAGCGCACTGCGCCGTCATGGCCCGCGGCCGCCCCGTCCGGACGACGACCACGACCCCGCCCGCACCACGACCCCGCCCGCACCACGGGCCCGCCCGCACCACGGGCCCGCCCGCACCACGGGCCCGCCCGCACCACGGGCCCGGCGGCCGCCGGCGACCGGCCGACGCTCCGCGCCACCCCGCCGGACCGCATGCTCTGGCCACTTCGAGAAGATGAGCGCATGTTCGCCGAAGAAACTGAGCCGCCGTCCCCGGGCCGAGAGCCACAGCCCGGACCCGGCAGCACCTCCGACGGCGCCGTGCGGGCCGCGGCGCAAGACCAGTCACCCGCCGCGCACCGTCGGCCGGCAGCCGCCACCGGGCTCGAAGGCGGTATGGAGCGTGCGGTGGCCGCGCTGAAGCCGCGGATGCGCGGCTGGCTGCACGCCGGCGTGTTCCCTCTCGCGCTGGCCGGCGGGATCGTCCTGATCGCCGTGTCGCGCTCGGGGGCGGCGGTGGCGGCCTGCTCGGTGTACGCGGTGTCGGCCTGCCTGCTGTTCGGCACCAGCGCTGTCTACCACCGCGGGACGTGGGGCCCGCGCGGTGAGGCGGTGCTGCGGCGGCTGGACCACGCGAACATCTTCCTCATCATCGCCGGCACCTACACCCCGCTGGCGGTGCTGCTGCTGCCCCCGGACCGTCAGCGGCTGCTGCTGGCCGTGGTGTGGGCGGGCGCGCTCGCCGGGATCGCGTTCCGCACCCTGTGGATCGGGGCTCCCCGGTGGCTGTACACCCCGTGCTACATCGCACTGGGCTGGGTGGCCGTCTTCAATCTCCCCGACTTCGCGCGCACCGGCGGCGCAGCCGTCGTCGTCCTCGTCATCGTCGGCGGCCTGCTCTACACCGCGGGAGCCGTCGTGTACGGGCTCAAGCGCCCGGACCCGTCACCCTCGTGGTTCGGCTTCCACGAGGTCTTCCACGCCCTGACGATCGCCGCCTTCGCCTCCCACTACACGGCCATCCTCCTGGCGGCCGGATAGCCGGACAGCCGGGTGGCCGGACAGCCGCGGTCGGCGACCGTGGGGTCGGTGTGCCGCATCAGCCTGCCGCCCTCGGCGTTCAGGAGACCGTGACCGCGAGTCGAGGGCGGCCCAGGCAGCCGATGCCGTGCGGAACAGCAGCCGGACGGCGACCCCTGACGAACTCGGCCGAAGCCGAAGCCGAAGCCGAAGCCGAAGCCGAAGCCGATGACGGTCAGGTCAGAGGCCTATGTCGGTCAGCCACCGTCCGGTGGTGCGGGGGGCGATGCCGAGCAGTTTCTGGGCGGAGTGCTCGGGTGTGAGGGAGCGGTCCGCAAGCGTGCTCATGGCCGCGTAGGCCGCGGCGACGTCGGCGGCGGGGCCCTCGCCGATCAACGGTGCGACGGAGCTGCAGAACTGCTCGGGTGTGATCCGTTCGAAGACCACGTCCTTGCCGAAGTGGGCGCCGAACGCCTCGGCCAGGTCCGGTCCGGTGATCGCCGGGTACTGGCCGACGGAGACCACGCCGGTGATGTCGGGGCGGTCGAACAGGGCGGCGACGGCATCCGCGACGTCCAGGTGCGACGCCCAGGAAACCGGGAAGTCGGCACGGATCGGGTAGGGCAGCACACCTCGTTCGCGGACCGTGTCGAGGACGTACGGCATGAGCAGGTTCTCCAGGTAGAACGTGGGCGCGATCACCGCATGGGGCACCCCGGTGTCCGCCAGGCCGTCGGCCAGCGCCGCGGCCGCGCCGCCGGTTTCGGGGTCGGTCGGGGCCCCGCTGGTGGAGAACACCACCCGGGCCGGGCGGGCCGCGCGGACCGCGGCGAGGATGTTGTGCGCGTAGGTCCGGCGGTCCTCTTCGGAGACCACCGGCAGGTGGACGAACACTCCGTCAGCGCCGCGGTACGCCTCGGTCAGTTCCGTGGTGGAGTCGTAGCCGGCGGCCACGACACGCTGCGCGCCGTCCACGACGACGTCGGCGTTTCGGGTCAGAGCGGTCACGGACCTGCCCGCGGCGGCGAGAGCGGCGACGACGGGGGCGCCCTGGGCGCCGGTGGCGCCGTGAATCACGTAGGTCATGACGCCATTAGTGCATGAGGTGCACCAGTTACATCAACTGCACTAATGGGGTACGGTCGAAAACTGTGACCGATCCCTGTCTCCCCGAGTGCGGCGTCGCCCGGTTCCTCACACTGCTCAACGGCCCGTGGGCGACCCTGATCGTGCGCGAGCTGCTGCATGGACCCCTCCGCTTCAACGAGTTGCGCGGGGCCCTGCCGGGCATCAGCCCGCACACCCTGACCAGCCGGCTGCGCCAGTTCGAGCGGCACGGCATCGTCACCCGCACGACCTATGCGGAGATCCCGCCGCGTGTCGAGTACGCGCTGACCCCTCTCGGCGAGGGGCTGCGGGACGTCCTGGAAGCCATGGGCGCCTGGGCCAAGGGTGTGCCGGATCCCGAGGTCGACGCGACCGCGTGACGGGGCCCGGGCCCGCGTCGACGAGCCGGCCGAAGAGGTCGTCGAGGAGTGCGGGCCAGGTGGCGAAGTGGGGCAGCAGCGGGCCGACGAAGCCATGGGCGGCGAGGCATGCCTGCCTCCTGTCGCTCAGGACGCCGGCCGGCCAGGCTGCTTCGGCGTCCGCATGCCCGGCATCGGCGCCTGCCCGGCGGCCTTGCGCTTGGCGTCCAGGGTCCGTCCGGCTTCCCGCAGCCGGACGAGGACCGCCGTCACCTCGCGCACGGACTGTTCGGAGACGACCGACCCGATCCGCAGTTCCAGCTCCTCCTCGAAGACCTTCAGCGCTCCGTCCACCAGTTTCCGCCCCTCAGGCGTCAGCTCGACGACCGAGGAACGGCGGTCGTGGGGATTGGCACGCCGCTCACACAGTCCGGCCGCCTCCAGGCGGTCGACCAACTTGCTCGTGCCGCCCACGGTGATGGAGAACTCCTCCGCGATGTCCTGGATCCGCGGCCCGGGCCGGAGCAACAGCAGGTGCAACACCTCGAACGACGTCAGCGGCAGGTCGTACTCGGCCCGCAACCGCCCCTCGATGCCGTTCCACAACTCGATCTCCAGCGAGATCAGCTCTCGGTACAGGCGCTTCAGGTCGGCCATCGCTCATCTTCCGAAGAATTATCTTCCGTGGAGGTCAACTGTAGGTCATCGGTATCGAGAGCCGTGAGCTCGGACGGCCTGCGTCCCCGTTTCCGTTCTCGGCCGGAGAAGCACGTGAAACGGCAACGCCCCGGTACGCAGTCAGTACCGGGGTGGCCCCAGGGGGCCTGCGCACCGTGATGCCGTCACCCGCGTGATCGGGTTCCGTGTCCGCTCAGTCGTTCGCCTCGTCCTGCTGGGTCGTCGCCGCGAAGCCGCGGCGGGGTCCGAGGCTGCCGAAAATCTTGACGAGTGTGCGGGTGCGGACCAGCGCGACCTGAGTGATCACCTGGAGGAGGATCCACGAGATCCCGTACAGGGCGCCGTCCAGCGCGGGGACGCTGTCGACGGGCAAGGTGTAGGCCATGAGAAGCCGAAGCAGGGCGTCGCACAGCAGACCGACGCCCCACAGCACGGTCAAGCCGCGCCACACGCGCCGGAACGACGCGTCGGACGTCCACAACCGCTCCAGTGTCGCGGTCTTCCCGGGCAGGAGGGTGCGCAGCGCCTGGTAGGTGAACGGGCGCCCGGTGAACAGGGTGACCAGCAGCCAGATTCCGGCCAGCGCGGTGAACAGGCCGTTGCGGGCGAGAGCGATGCGCGGGTCCGAGGTCAGCAGCGAGGCAACCGCGCTCACCACGAGCAGCGCGAGGGTGAAAACCCCGATCGCGTCCAGTCTTCGATGGCGTATCGCGGAGTGGAGCGTGTGCAGAGCGGGCGCTGAACCGCTGAGCAGCAGGGCGGTGATCTCACCCGCTCCCCACGCGCGTAACAGGTAATAGAGCCCCACGGGCAGCACGATGTCGCAGACGACGGTGACCACGAAGGCCCAGGGTGAAGAAGGGCTCTCGGATGTGGTGGTGGATGCCGTCGCGGAAGGTGCGGACGCGGGCGTCGTGGACTCAGGGCGGGGTGTGGGGGAGGTCATGAGATGTGCTCCGCAGTCGTGGCCTCGGGCATGCCGGCCGAACTTGGTCTCACACGGGCGTCGTGCAGCGGTCGAACGCGACCGTCAGTTCGCGCGCGCACCGGTCCAGGTCCATCGCCGCCTGGGACAGATGGCGGCGCAGGACGGCATCGATCGCGCCACGGATGGCCAAGGCCATGGTGACGCAGTCGAAGTCGCCGAACTCCCCTGCGTCACAGCCCTGTTCGAGCAGGTCGGCGAGCCGGTCCACGGACATGATGCTGCGTTCGACGTCCTCCAGACCGGTGATCTGCCGGTCCCGGATCATTTTGACGATCTCGGTGAGCGCCTGGGAGTGCATCGGATAGCGCGTGATGAAGTCGAAGTTCGACGTGATGTACGCGCTCAGTTTGCCGCGGTACGTCCGCTCGTCGCCCATGCGCACGCAGGCCACCTTTTCGGCCATTTCGAGGATGACGCGGGCGGCTTCCGCGAAAAGCTCGGGCTTGCCGGAGAAGTGGTACGAGATCATTCCTGTACTGCAGAGTTCGGCCTGTTGCGAGATTCTGCTGAACGACGCCTTTGTGTAGCCGGAGTCGGCGAGCGTTTCGATAGCCGCCTGTACTATCTGCGCCCGCCGCGCATTCTGCGTGAAAGTCCTGGTGTGCGCCTTGGGTGTTCTGGCCGTCATGACTTCAGATTAACCGGGTCGTGATCGTGATTTTCCTAGAGTTCGGAGGTTCGTTGCCTCGTCGAGATATCTCTGCCCCCTCCCCCTGCGGACCCGTCTCCGGCGCCGTCGTCCGGCAGCCTCGGGCGATCGGCCGTCAGCACACCGGGGTCCGTCGAGCCGTCCTGCGGACGGCGTCGACGAGGTCCATCGTGGCGATCGAGTCCATGAGCTGCCGGCTGTCGCCGCCGCCCGAGCGGCCCGCGCGCGCGAACTCCGCCAGCAGGAGCGCCAGCTGGTCGGCGGCGGGCAGAGACAGCCGCTCCTCGCGGTCCTGTTCCTCGATGACGAGCAGCGGCTGGTGGTGTGCCGGCGGAGTGAACGCCCGGGTCACCGTCAGCCGTGCCCGATCGCCCCACACCGTGTAGGTCGACGCGTAGGCGTGCTCGAAGCCGAACGCCAACTCGGCCAGGACCCCCGACGGTGAGGTGAGCAGTACCTGACCCGACAGATCGAGGCCGTCCGAGGCGCGGGTGCGCAATGTCGCCCCGGCCACCTCCAGGCCCGGCCCGAGCAGGTGCACGGCGGCCCGCAGCGGGTACACGCCGGCGTCGAGCAGCGCTCCGCCGCCCAGCCGGGCGTCGTAGCGGATGTCGTCCTGCGGCAGCGGCGGAATGCAGAACGCGGCACGGAAGGAGGCCGGCCGGCCCACCCGGCCGTCGGCCATCAGTTCCCGCACCCTGGCGTGTTGCGGATGGTGCAGGAACATGAAGTTCTCCCGCAGCGCCAGTCCGCGTTCCGCTGCCAGCGCGCACTGGGAACGCGCTTCGGCGGCGTCGACCCCGATCGGCTTCTCCACCAGCACGTGCTTGCCCGCGTGCAGTGCCCGCTCGGCCCAGTGGCTGTGCAGGGCCGTCGGGGTCGACACGTACACCGCGTCCACGTCCGTTCGCTCCAGCAGTGCCTCGGCGTCCTCCTCGGCCGCGCAGCCGAACTGTTCCGCGAAGCGGGCCGCCTTCTTCGCCGCACGTCCGGCGACGGCCGCCAGCTCCCACTCCGGCATGCGGGTCACCGTCGGCAGGACCCGCCGCTCGGCCATCGACGAGGTACCGATCACCCCGAGGCGCAGCGGCCGCGCCGCCGGGGCCGTCACAGCGACCTCAACGCGGTGACCAGCGTACGTGCCTGCACACTCAAGTTGTGGCTGTAGCGCAGCAGTTCGTCGACCTGGCGCAGCGACACCCAGCGGAACTCCTCCGATTCCAGCGGCGTCTCGTCCTCGATCTCGATGATCACGTAGTGGCTCTGGGCGTTGAGGAATCGCCCGCCCTCCTCCGACAGCAGCACGTCGTACACGGCGCTGCCGCGCCGGTTCTGCACCTCGTCCAGGTAGGGCGGCCACGATGCGCGCGGCAGGTGCGAGTAGTTCTGGACCGTGCACTGCACCGTCGGCCCCAGCTCGACCACCGTCAGGAAGCCGGCCTCGGCGCGCGCCCGCAGCAGCACATGGCGTACGCCGTCGACCCGGCGTACGAACAGGGCGGCGATGCCCGTCCCGTGCGGCTCGATGAGCGGCTGCGACCAGGCCGCCACTTCACGGCGGCCCGAGACGACGTCCACGGCCACCACGCTGAAGTGGTGTCCGCGCACGTGGGACACCGTGTGCGGATCGTGCTGCCAGCCTTGTGTGTCCGCGAGCCCGATCGGCGCCACGCTCACGTCGTGCTCCGCCCGTCGCCGAGTGATCCAACTGCGTATCTCGGCGTCCGAGTGCAGCGATCCGGCCAGGGCGGAGGCGTCCGCCCGCCAGTCGGGCAGGCACGACAGGACCGTCCGGGCGTCCATGTTCACGACGTTGTCCTGCTTGAGGAGCATGTTGACCTGACGCAGAGTCAGCCAGGCGAAGTCCTCGCCCGCCTCCACCTCGGGACCGACCCGCACGATCATGTTGCGGTTCCTCTTGCGCAGGAACCACGAGCCCTGCTCCGACTGGAGGACGTCGGCCACCACCGCACCAGGCTCCGGACTGCGGAAGCACTCCAGGTACCGGACGGCCGAACCTCCGTGCACCCGCATGTAGTTGCTCTTCGTCGCCTGGACGGTCGGTGACAACTGCATCCCGTTCACGTTGCCCGGCTCCGACTTCGCCTGCAGCAGCAGGTGAGGTATCCCCCCGAAGTCCCGCATGGCGATCCCCAGGATCCCGATCTCGGGCTGATCGACGATCGGCTGCTCCCACTCGGAAACCGGACCGAAGTCCGAGTGGACCCGCAGCCCGTGCACCGAGAAGAACCCACCGCTCGCGTGCCGCAGATCGCCGGTCCCCTCCTCGAACCGCCAGCCGGCCAGCCCCTCGAACGGCACCCGTTCCACCTGCTGGGGGTGGGCGCGACGCCTGTCCTCCAGCCACGCCGCGAGTTCCACGTCGCTGAGCACACCGCCGTCGACGGTCGCCGCGGAGACCGCCAGAGCCGCCAGCGTGCGGGCCTCCTCGCCGTGCGACGCCGCAGGCGCGATTGTCGGAGTCATCCATCAGCCCTTCTTTCGACCGGGGAGTGCGGCGACCGTTCGCGGGATCAACCAGGGCGGGGCGCCGGCGCGTGCACCCGCGCCGAAGGGCGCGCAGCCATATCCGCCCCCACAGAGTGCCCGTTCGTATTCGAGCATTCGCCTAGACCGCCTCCCCTTGCGGCGGGCCCCGCCACTGGCTATGGCCCGCCACGCGTCCGGCGGCAGCGACCGCGGCCGGCCGGGGCGACCGGCCGCGGCGACCGACCGGGCAAGGCCCACGACGTGCCTAGAGATTCCCCTAGAGCGTTTCCCCGGATCGCCGGACGGCCCCTGTCCGCGTGCGAATGTGTGAGCCACCCCCAGCCTCCCGCCCCCGGTTTTGGAGTGCCATCGATGAACCAGCCGGTGCCCACCGCCGTCCGAAACACCGCTCCGGGTCACGAGCCCGTGGCCGTGGTCGGCCTCGCGTGCCGGCTCCCGGGCGCCGACGATCCGGCCGCCTACTGGGAGCTGCTGGCCGCGGGCCGCAGCGCCGTCACCGACACCCCGCAGGACCGGCGCGAGGGCGCACCCGCAGAGGGCTGGCCCACCCCGCACGGTGGCACCGCACCCCTGCGCGGCGGCTACATCAGCGCACCCGCAGACTTCGACGCCGCGTTCTTCGGCATCTCGCCCCGCGAGGCCGACGCCATGGACCCGCAGGCCCGCCTCGCTCTCGAACTGGGCTGGGAGGCCCTGGAGCACGCCGGTGTCCCGGTCACCGCCGCCCTGCGCGCCGTGGCGGTCTACCTGGGCGTCGACGGGTGCGACTACGCGGACGTCGTCCGCGACGCAGGACAGGGAACCGGACACCACACGCTCACCGGCCTCCACCGCTCCCTCATCGCCAACCGGCTGTCCTACGCGCTCGGCGTCAGCGGCCCCAGCGTGACCGTCGACAGCGCTCAGTCGTCCTCCCTGGTCGCAGTCCAGCTCGCCTGCGACAGCCTCCGGCTCGGTGACTGCGACCTCGCCCTCGCCGGCGGAGTGCACCTCAACCTCGATCCGCGAAGCTCCCTGGCTGCGGCCCAGTTCGGGGCGCTCTCCCCGGACGGCGCCTGCCACACCTTCGACGCCCGCGCCAACGGCTACGTACGCGGCGAAGGCGGCGGCGTCGTCGTGTTGAAGCTGCTCTCACGCGCCGTCGCCGACGGTGACCACATCCACGCCGTCATCCGCGGCGGAGCCCTCAACAACGACGGCGCCGGATCCAGCATCACCACTCCGGACGCCGACGCCCAGGCGGCGGTCCTGCGCACCGCGTGCCGGCGCGCCGGGGCAGACCCCGCCGGCATCGGTTACGTCGAACTCCACGGGACCGGAACCCGCGTCGGCGACCCCGTCGAGGCCGCAGCCCTCGGTGCGGTGCTCGGCACCGCCGACGGGCGACGCGCCCCGCTGGCCGTCGGCTCGGTGAAGACCAACATCGGCCACCTGGAGGGCGCCGCCGGCATCGCAGGACTGCTCAAGGCGGTGCTCTGCCTGTCCCACCGTCGGCTCGTGCCGAGCCTGAACCACGACGAGCCGAACCCCGCCATCGACCTCGACGGCCTCGGCCTGCGCGTCCAGCGCGACACCACCGCCTGGGCCCCGGCCGTCCCCGGCGACCCGCTGCGCGCCGGGGTCTCCTCCTTCGGCATGGGCGGCACCAACGTCCACCTCGTCCTCGAAGAAGCCCCCGTGGCCGAGGACGCCCCGCGGCAGCCGCGCTCCACCCCCGCCACCGTGCCCTGGCTGCTGTCCGCCGCCACCCCCGGCGCGCTCCGTCTCCAGACGGACCGCCTCACCGCACATGTCCGCGACACCGACGCCGACCCCGTCGACATCGGGTGGTCCCTGCTGACCACCCGCACCCCGCTCGCCCACCGGGCCCTCGCCGTGGGCTCGGACACCGCCGGTCTGCTCAGCGGCATCACGGCAGCGGCCCCGTCCCACCCCCTCGACGGCGACGTGAACCGGCCCGTGTTCGTCTTCCCCGGCCAGGGCAGCCAGTGGGCCGGCATGGCCGCCGAACTCCTCGCGTCCTCACCCGTCTTCGCGGCACGCCTCACCGAGTGCGGCCAAGCGCTGGCGCCGCACGTCGCATGGGATCTCGCCGCGGTGCTGCGCGGCGACGCCGACGCTCCGCCCCTGGACCGGTCCGACGTCGTGCAGCCCGTGCTCTGGGCCGTCATGGTGTCCCTGGCCGCCCTGTGGCAGTCGTACGGCGTCCGGCCCGCCGCCGTCGTCGGGCACTCGCAGGGCGAGATCGCCGCCGCCTGCGTGGCCGGAGCCCTCAGCCTGGAGGACGCCGCCCTGGTCGTCGCTCTGCGCAGCAAGATCCTCGTACCGCTCGAGGGCCGCAGCGGAATGGCCGCGCTCGCCCTTTCCGAGGACGCCGCCCGCCGATTCACCGGGAAATGGGGCGATCGCGTCACCGTCGCCGCCCTCAACGGCCCTGCCTCCACGGTCGTCTCCGCCGACGTCGAGACCCTCGACGACATCCTCGCCACCGCGGAGCGCGAGAACATCCGTGCCGGCCGCGTCGGAATCGACTACGCCTCCCATTCTCCGCACGTGAACCCGGCGCGCGAGCAGATGCTCGACCTCCTCGCGGGGATCACCCCGCGCCGGCCGGAGGTGCCCTTCCTGTCCACCGTCACCGGAGACTGGCTCGAAGGTCCGGTCACCGACGCCCGGTACTGGTACGACAACCTCCGCAACCCCGTCCTCCTGGAACCGGCCGTGCGTGCTCTGGCGCTCGCGGGTCACGGCGCGTTCGTCGAGGTCAGCCCGCATCCCGTGCTCATCGCCCCGGTCAAGGAGACCGTCGAGGACGCGACCGGCCCCCGGCAGGCGGTCGTCACCGGAACGCTGCGCAGGGGCCAGGGCGGAGCCGCCCGGTTCCAGGCCTCCCTCGGCGCCCTGTGGAGCCACGGCGCCGACGTCGACTGGACCCCCGCCTTCACCGGTCTGGAGCCCCGGCGCCGCGAACTGCCCACCTACGCCTTCCAGCGCCGACGCCACTGGGTCACCGGAGCCTCGGACAACGTCGCGAACGCGCCGACGGCCACCGCGACGGCGCCCTCCGTCGACGCCCCCGCGGCCACCACGGCGACCGCCTCCGACGACGAGGCGGACTCCGTACTCGGCAGCGGTGACGCGCTCCGCCTCGTCCGTGAGTGCACCGCGGTCGTGCTCGGCTACCCGGACCAGGCCCTGGTCGACCCCCAGCGGACCTTCAAAGAGCTCGGCATCGACTCCGTCACCGCCGTCGAGCTGCGCGACCGGATCAACTCCGTCGGCGGCCTCACCCTTGCGACGACCGCCGTCTACGAGTACCCCACGCCCGCCCGGCTCGCCGAGAGCCTGAGCGCCGCCGCCCCCGCCTCCACCGACGTCGCCGCACGTGATCGCCACGCGGTCGCCGACGAACCGATCGCGATCGTGTCGATGGGGTGCCGCTTCCCCGGCGGCGTCCGCGCCCCTGAGGACCTGTGGCGCCTGGTCCGCGACGAGACCGACGCCGTCAGCGCGTTCCCCACCGATCGTGGCTGGGACGTCGAGGCCCTCTACGACCCCGACCCCGACCGCACCGGCGCCACCTATGTGCGCGAGGGCGGCTTCCTGGCGGGCGCGACCGAGTTCGACGCCGCCTTCTTCGGGATCTCGCCGCGTGAGGCGACGGCGATGGACCCGCAGCAGCGGCTTCTCCTGGAAACCTCCTGGGAGACGATCGAACGGGCAGGACTCGACCCCCGCACTCTGCACGCCACTGCCACCGGCGTCTTCGTCGGAGTCACCGCGCCCGAGTACGGCCCCCGCCTCCACGAAGCGGGCGAAGCCGTCGAAGGCCACCTCCTCACCGGCACGACGGCCAGTGTGGCGTCCGGGCGCATCGCCTACGCCCTGGGATTGGAGGGCCCGGCGGTCACCGTCGACACGGCCTGCTCCTCCTCCCTGGTCGCCCTGCACCTGGCGGTGCGCGCGCTGCGCTCCGGAGAGTGCTCACTGGCCCTGGCCGCCGGAGCCACCGTGATGTCCGGCCCCGGCATGTTCGTCGAGTTCAGCCGTCAGCGCGGCCTGGCCGCCGACGGCCGCTGCAAGCCCTTCGCGGCCGGCGCCGACGGCACCAACTGGGCCGAGGGCGTGGGTGTGCTGCTGCTGGAGCGGTTGTCGGACGCGCGGGCGCTGGGGCATCAGGTGCTGGCGGTGGTGCGGGGTTCGGCGATCAATCAGGACGGTGCGTCGAACGGGTTGACGGCGCCGAACGGTCTTGCGCAGCAGCGGGTGATCCGTGCGGCGCTGGCGGACGCGGGTCTGTCGGCTGCGGACGTGGACGTGGTGGAGGCGCACGGCACGGGGACGAAGCTGGGTGACCCGATCGAGGCGCAGGCGCTGCTGGCGACCTACGGTCAGGAGCGCGACGGCGAGCGCCCGTTGTGGCTCGGGTCCCTCAAGTCGAACATCGGTCACGCACAGGCGGCGGCCGGCGTCGGCGGCGTGATCAAGATGGTGCAGGCCATGAGGGCAGCGGTGCTGCCGAAGTCCCTGCACGCCGAGACCCCCTCGCCGCTGGTCGACTGGTCCGCGGGTGCGGTGGAGTTGCTGGCGCAGGCCCGTGTGTGGGAGGAGGCCGACGGCCGGCCGCGACGGGCGGCGGTGTCGTCGTTCGGCATCAGCGGCACCAACGCCCACGTCGTCCTCGAAGGCGTGACCGAAGCGGGCGTGTCCGAACCGGCGGTGACCGCACCGGTCGTGACGGAACCGGTCCTGCCCGAACTCGCTCACCCGGTCGCGGGCGCGCCTGCCCGTGAGGTCGCACTGCCCTGGCTCGTCTCTGCCCGCACTCCGTCCGCGCTCGCAGAGCAGGAGTCCCGGCTCGCGAAGTTCGCCGCCGAGTCCGGCTCCCTCGACCCGGTGGATGTGGCGTGGTCGTTGTGGCGGTCGCGGTCGGTGTTCGAGTGCCGGTCGGTGGGTGTCGCGGGTGAGTGGGTGGCGTCGGGTTCTGTGGTGGGCGGTGCTGCGTCGCCGGTGTTCGTGTTTCCGGGTCAGGGTGCGCAGTGGGTGGGTATGGCGGTGGAGTTGTTGGATGTGTCGGAGGTGTTCGCTGCGCGGTTCGTTGAGTGTGGTGTGGCGTTGGAGGGGTTGGTGGATTGGTCGTTGGTGGATGTGGTGCGGGGGGTGG
>NZ_JBMNDR010000027.1:0-17517 GCF_052543235.1 Streptomyces sp. SAS_272
CCCCCCCCCCCCCCCCCCCCCCCCCCCCCCCCCCCCCCCCCCCCCCCCCGCCTGCGGGACGGATGACGAGCGCTCGGGCCGTCAGCGCACCTTGTTCAGCTTGTCGAGGGCCTTGGCCAGGCCGTTGGCCCACAGCTGGTTGACGCGCGACCGCTCGGTCGTGTTGGGGTAGCGGTTCGTGCAGGACGTGCCGGGTCCGCCGCCCGACATCAGTTCGCTGCACGGGCCGGAGTAGTGGTCCGGCAGTCCCAGCACGTGACCGGTCTCGTGCGCGGCGACGCGGATCGAGTCGTACTGCCGGTTCTGGGCGTAGTCGAGGAAGATGTAGCCCCTGCCGTGCCCGTTGGTGGAGGCGTACGAGCCCCGGGAGTCGTTGCCCTCGTAGTACGAGAAGTCGCCGGTGCCCGAGGTGGACTGCAGCTTGACGTTGCTCACGGAGCTGTTCCATATCGAGGCCGCGCTCGATATCTGGGAGCGGAAGTTCGGCGCCTGCGAGGCGTTGTAGTAGACGGTCACCGACTGCAGGCCGGGGTTGGCGGCCTGCTTCGCGGCGACCGAGTCGAGGACCGCTTCGAAGAACGCCTTGTTGTTCGCCGACTCCTGGGCCGAACCGGTGTAACCGGCGACCGGGGCGGCGGAGCCGGTGGTCTGGGCGCTCGCCGGGATCGCGCAGCCGAGGGCCGCGAGCGTCACGCCCAGACCGAGCGCCGGCAGTCTCCTGAAGGCCTTCGCGGACGCGGACGACGTACGGGTGGACCTCATGTGGGGGGCTCCTACTCGTTCGTGTGGGGTGGTGAACGATCGGTAGAGCCGAGTGTGGGGCCGCCGGACGGTCCCGGGGATGATGGCAACTGGGGATAGCACACGGCTATCGGAGCGACTCCTGTTGTTATGTCGCCGTTTGCCTGTCTGGCGCCTCATCAGGCCCAGCCCTTACGCTCCGCGCATGGAGCTCGAGGTGAGGCACCTACGCGTGCTGTGCGCCATCGCCGACGCCGGCAGTCTGCACAAGGCGGCCCGTGAACTGGGCATGGCCCAGCCTTCGTTGAGCACCCAGCTGCGCCGCATCGAGCAGTTGCTGGGCGGCCGGCTCTTCATCCGCGGCGCTACCGGCAGCCGCCCCACGCCGTTGGGACAGATCGTGGTCAGCCGGGCCCGCCCGTTGGTCGCCGAGTTCGCCGCGATCGTGACCGAGACCCGGGCCGCTGCCGCCCACACGGCGGGCGGTCCACGGCTGCGCATCGGCGCCACGGCCAGCCGGGCGATCCCGGGCTGGCTCAGCCGACTGCGTGCCCGCATGCCCGCAGTCGAGCCCAGCCTGCAGATGGACGTGTCCGCGAACGCCCTGCTTCGGCAGGTGGCCGAGGGCACGCTGGACCTGGCGTTCGTGCACGAGGTCGAGGGGAGCCCGCTGCGTGTCCCGAACGGCCTGTGTCTGCGCATCCTGGTGGAGCGCGAACCGCAGTTCGTCACCATGGCCGCCGACCATCCAGCGGCGGCCCACCGCGAGGTACGTCTCGCGGACCTCGCCCACGACCGCTGGATGGTGGACGCCACCGTCGACGGCGAGTGGGACGGGGTGTGCCGCGTACTGCGCGCCGCCGGGATCAAACCCGACCTGCTGCACGGCGACTACCTCACCGCCTACCTCCTGGCCGCCATCGGCGAGGTCGTCACGGTCAGCCAGCCGACCGCGCTCCCGCCTCGCTCCGACCTGGTCATCCGGCCCCTCCACGGCGACCCGATAGGAGTGCGCCTGTTGCTGGCGGCCCGCTCGACGGCCGAACTCGACGCCGAATCGGCGGAGTTGGAGGAGGCCTACTGGGAGGCGGCCTGCCAGGCGCCGGCGTACCAGGAGTGGCTGACACGCGGAGCAGCCGGGCGGCCGGCACAGACACTGCGTGCGGTGGGCGCCTGAGCGGCGACGGGTTCCCCACGGACGCGCAGTGAGCGTCGAGGACCGCGCGGCGCCCGGCGCCCGGTGGGGGGCGTCCCTCGCTCCGGCTCCGTGCGGCGCGTTCAGGGGCAGCTCTCGCCGAACTTGACCGCTGTGAACTCGACGGGCTGCCCGTTCAGTTTGGCTCCGGCGGCGGGCTTTTGCGTGCACACCTGCCAGTTCGACTCGACGAGCACGAACCGGTCCTCGGCGGCGTCCTTCACGGAGATCGACGTCCCGTTGTCGAGGGCGGCACGGGCGGCCTTCACGCTCTGGCCCGCGAAGTCGGGCATCGTGCCGTCGGCCTTGGCCGGCGCCGTCCGGTCCTTGGCGGGGCAGCTCTCGTCGAGCTTCACCGCGCCGAAGTCGAGTTCGGTGTCCACGGGCACCGCCTTTCCGGCGGCGACGTTCTGGCTGCAGACCTTCCAGTTGCGGTCGAAGGCCTGCATGCGGTCGCGGCCGAGGGAGTCGTGGGAGGAGAGGCTGTGGAATCCGCTGGACTGGGCGCTGTCCTGGGCGGATTGAAGACCCATGCCGATGAAACTGGGCACGGCCTTCGACTCCGCCTTGTCGTCCTTGCCGCCCGCGGTCTTCGCCGCGCCGGCGGTGGGTCTCGTGCTCTTGCTGCTGCTGCCGGCGTCGTCAGGACCGCAGGCCGATGTCGTGCCGACGATGACGAGTGCGCCGATCGCTGCGCCGATGACGGTCCGGCTGACCATGGGTGCCCCCTGGTTGTGCAGTTGGTGATCCCGGTGAGCGTAGGACGGGCAGGGGGAACACGTGCGGGGCGTGATGGTGCTGTGACCCGAATGAGCGGTTCCGGGCGTATGTGCGCACGACACGGAGCTGCCCGGGAAGCCCTGGAGCCGGAGCCGGAGCCGGAGCCGGAGCCGGGGTCGGGGTCGGGTCGGCGCCGGAGTCCCTGCCCCGGCGGCGCAAGTCGGACTGGCCTCCGCGGCCCGGATTCCGGTCAGACGATGCCGATTTCCGGTCACAATCCGATCAAGCCCCCTTCGTCGACGCTTACCTCACCGCTGCTGGTCTGACAACATCACCGAAGAGTGTGGCCAAAGGTGTCAACGGAGGCTTGGGGGAGCCGGGTGGCGATTCACGGGGGGCGTTTCGCGGTGCGTTCGGGGCGGGCCGCGCTGGTCCTGGCGAGGGCCCGAGCGCACCGGGCGCTGATCTCCGCCGCGCTCGTCACCGTCCTGCTGACCACATCCGTGCTGGCGGCCCTGACCGCCTACTCGGCCGCGATCGGCGACGCGGCGCTGCGCCACTCGCTGGCCGAGCCCCGCAACGCCGCCGATGCCGCGCTGGTCGTCACGGCCGAAGTGGCGGCCGCCGACCGCCGGGTGACCGACATCGCCGTGCGCGACGGGGCGCGCCGGACCTTCGACGGGCTGCCGGTGACCGTGCGGACGCTGGTGCGATCCGGCCCGTACGCCCTGCCCACGACCACCCGGCCGGCAACCACCCGGACGGCGGCCACCGAGCCCGGCGACAGGCCCGACCTCACGCACTTCGCGGCGCTCGACTCCTCGCAGGTGCGGTTCAGCCAAGGGCGGGCCCCGCGCGCGGGCACGCCCGACGTCGAGGTGGCGCTGCCCGAGACCGCCGCGCGGCGGCTGAAGTCGACACCGGGCGCCCACCTCACCGTCACCGACCGGCTCGGCGGTCCGTCCGTGCGGATCGTCGTCACCGGCGTGTACCGGCCCGCCGAACCGGCCTCGCCCTACTGGCTGACGGACGAACTGGGCGGTCGCGGCGTACGACGGACCTCCGACTTCACCACCTACGGCCCCTTGCTGACGGCGCCTTCCGTCGTCAGCGGCGGCCGGGTGAGCGAGGGACCGTCAGCGTGGCTCGCCTCCGCCGACTTCACCCGCCTCACCGCCGACCGCATCGACGCCCTGCGCACGTCCGCGCGCACCGGCCCCGCCGCCCTGCTCAAGCTGCGCACCGGGGGCGACGGCGAAGGCGGCGGGACGACCGCGAGCACCGCGCTCCCCGAGGTCCTCGACCGGGTCGAGCGCTCCCTGCTCGTCTCCCGCTCCACCCTCCTGATCGTCGCCCTCCAGCTCGCCCTGCTCGCGGCCTGCGCGCTGATGCTGGTGGCCCGGCTGCTCGCCGCCGAACGCACCGGCGAGACCAGACTGCTGCGCGCCCGCGGCGCCTCCCGCGCCTCCCTCGCACGCCTCGCCGCCCTGGAGGCGTTGCTACTGGCCGGGCCCGCGCTGTTGTTCGCCCCGCTGCTGGCAGGCCCGCTGACCCGGCTGCTCGCCGGGCACGGGGCGCTGGCCCGGATCGGACTGGAGCTCGAGGCGCCGGCCGGCGGACGGCTCGCGGTCTGGCTGACGGCGGCAGGCGTGGCCCTCGGATGCGCGCTGGCGGTGACCCTGCCGGCGGTCGCCTCGACCGGGTTCCGCACGATGCGCGCCCGCGCCCTGCCCGCGTCGCTGCGGGCCGGGGCGGATCTGGGTCTGGTCGCGGCGGCCGGGGTCGCCTACTGGCAACTGGACCGCCGTACCTCGGGCGCGGTGAGTGCGGACACGACCGGCGCCCTGGGCGTCGATCCGGTGCTGGTCGCCGCGCCCGCCCTCGCGCTGCTGGCCGGCGCCGTCCTGACCCTGCGTCTGCTGCCGCCCGCCGCCCGCCTCGCCGAACGCCGGGCCACGGGCGGGCGCGGGCTGGCCACGGCGCTGGCCGGCTGGCAGCTCAGCCGCCGCCCAGGGCACGGCGCCGGCCCGGTACTGCTGCTCGTCCTGGCCGTCGCGCTCGGTGTGCTGGCGATCGGCCAGGGCTCCTCCTGGGGGCGCTCGCAGGACGACCAGGCCGACTTCGAGGCGGGCGCGCCGATCCGCATCCTGGGCGCCGGCGGCGGCGAGCTCGGTCTCACCCAGCAGTACGCGGCCGTCCCTCATGTGCGCGAGGCGGCCCCCGCCGTGCGGACGACGCTGCCGCTGTCCGGCGGCCGCACGGCGACGGTGCTGGCACTGGACACCGCGCACGCGGCCGACACCGTCCTGATGCGGCCCGACCTGGCGCCCGCCCCGATGAAGGGGCTGCTGGCGGGGCTGGGGCCGTCGGGTGATTCGGCGGGCGCACGCGTCCCCGCCGGGGCGTCCCGGCTGACGCTGACGGCGACCCTGCGCAGTTCGGTCCGGGACACGCAGAGCGCGGCGACCGTGACCCAGATGGTGGAGGACGACCACGGGGTGCCCTACTCGTTGCCGTCCGGCAGCCTCCCCGCCGACGCGCGGCCGCACACACTGACGGTCCAACTGCCGAGCGGCCACGGGCCGTTGACGCTCACCGGAGTGCAGCTCGTGCAGCCCGTGCCGTCCTCCCGAGCAGAACAGCACACTCTGACCCTCGACGCCCTGACCGCGGCGACCGCCGCCGGCACGGCACAGCGGGTGCCCCTGCCGGCGGAGTCCTGGACAGTGGCCTCCGGCACCGACGCACAGAGCTCGGCCGACGCCGGAACCGCGCCGGCCCGCCCGCGCGTCAGCCCCGCGGCGCACCCGACCGCCGTGTACGGCACGGGGTACGTCCCGACCGACCAGCCCTGGCTCAGCCCGTCGCTGACGCTGCGGATGCAGGTGACACAGCCCCGAACCACCGCGGTGGACGCCCTCGCCACCGACCGCTTCCTCGCTTCCACCGGCGCCCGCCCCGGCCAGACCATGGACATCGCCCTGGAGGGGCAGAACGTGCCCGTGCGGATCGTGCGTGCCGTACGGCAACTCCCGACGATCCAGGGCGGGGACGGGGACGGCGGTGCCGTGCTCGTCGATCTGCCCGCCGTGAACCGGGTCCTCCAGGCGCGCTACGGGCTCGCCCTCGCTCCCACCGAGTGGTGGCTGCGGCCGGACCCGCCCTCGGACGGCGCGGACGTCGCCGCCGCTCTGCGCGCCCGGCCCGACCTCGATCCCGAGCAGATCGTCGTGCGGGACGAGATCGCCGCCGAGCTGCGCGACGATCCGTTCGGGGCGGGCCCGGAAGCCGCGTTCACCGCGGCGGCCGCCGCCGCGGCGGTACTGGCCGCGCTCGGGTTCGCGGTGAACGCCGCAGGGGCGCTGCGGGAACGGAACGCCGAGTTCGCGGTCCTGCGCGCCCTGGGCGCCCCGCGCCGCAGGCTGGCCCGCGCCGTCGCAGGCGAGCAGAGCGTCCTGGTCGTGCTGGCGCTGGCTGTGGGCACCGGCCTCGGTCTCGCCCTGACCCGAGCGGTGCTGCCGCTCATCGTCCTGACCGGTGAAGCCGGCCGCCCCGTGCCGGATCTGCTGGTGGTACTGCCGCCGCTGCGGGTGGCCGCCCTGGTGACGGCCGTGGCCGCCGTCCCGGTCGTCGTCGTGGCGCTGCTGTCGGCGCGACAGGCCGATCCGGTGCAGGTGCTGAGGGAGGGGGAGTGACATGGTGATCCCGTTCAGGCGTGCGGAGCGTGCCGACGCGCCATGGGTGCGCACCCGGCTGCGGTCCGCCCCCGGCGCCGCGCTCGCCCTCGCGCTGCTGGTGGCGGTGACCGCAGGCCTGGCCGCCGTGTTCCCGCGCGCACTGGAGCGGTACGAGGACGCGGGCCTGCGCCACTCCGTCGAACAGGTACCCCACTTCCGCAGCGTCGTCAGTCTGTCCGCCCCGGCTCCGCTGCCCGATCTGCCGCAGGAGCAGCGCGAGCAGGCACTGCTCCCGGCCACCGTGAAGCGCGACTACGACAGCATCCTCGGCGCGGTCCGGCGGCCCTTGGTCCCCGACCCCGGCCAGTCGTCGTACGGCGTGGTCACCTCCGTCAACCAGGCGGTGCCCGAGCCCTGGCTGCCCCGGCCGAGCGGGCTGCCCGCCCGGGTCGCCCTCGTCGCACAGGCGGGCCTGGCCGACCACGCCCGGCTGAGCGAGGGCCGTCCGCCCCGCGCGTCCGGCACGGTCACCGCGACGACGCCCGAGGTCGAGGCCGCGGTCACCGCGGAAACCGCCAAGAGCCTGCGCATCAAGGTGGGGTCGCTGCTGCACGTCCCCGGCGCGGGTCGGGACGCGCTCGCCGTGCGGATCACCGGCATCGTCGAACCGCGCCACCGGGCAGGCGCCTACTGGGCGACGGACACCCTGCTGCGCACACCCGTCCTGATGCGGGTGGCGCCCGTCGACCCGGAGTCGCCCCGGTACTGGCTCGGCGCCCTGCTGCTGCCCCCCGAGGCCGCCCCCGCGCTGCTGGGCACCGAAGGGCGGCCCTACCGCTACTGGCGGCTGGCCCCGGACCCGCACACCATGCGCCACCGCGACCTGGGCGCTCTGAAGTCCGCGCTCGCCGCGCTGGTGGCGGGCCCCGACCTGCAGCGGATACGCACGGCCGCCGACCCCCTTACAGACGCCGACACCGGCCTCGACGACGTGCTCGACTCCTACTCGGGCCTGCACGCCGGCGTCTCCCCGCTGATCGCCGTCGCGGCGTTCGGCAGCGGTACGGTCGCCGTCGTCGTCCTGGCGCTGGCGGCCGGTCTGGCCGCCGACCGCCGTCGCACCGAGCTGGCCCTGCTGCGGGCCCGCGGCGCCTCGCTGGCCGGCCTCGCCGCCCGCCTGCTCGCGGAGACGGCGGTGGTCGCCGTCCCGGCCGGGGCGCTCGGCCTGGCCCTGGCGCTGTGGGCCCTTCCCGGCGCTCAAGCCCTGCCCGCCGTACTGGCCGCCCTCGCGGTCACGGCGTTCGCCTGCGCCGCCCTTCCCCTGCGCGGGGCGGCCGCCCACCGGCTCGTCCGCGTCCCCGCGCTCCGCCAGGACGTGACGTCCGTACGACCGTCCCGGCGGCGTACGGTCGCGGAGCTGACGCTGGTGGCGGTGGCCGCCGGCGCGGTGGCGACCCTGCGCAGGCAGGGCACGTCCGGCGGGTCCGGCGATCAGCTGATCTCGGCGGCGCCCGTGCTCGTGGGGGTGATCGCCGCGCTCCTGCTGGTCCGCCTGTACCCCCTTCCCCTGCGCGGCCTGGCCGGCCCGGCAGGGCGGCTGCGCGGTGTGGTGAGCCACCTGGCCCTGGCCCGGGCCGGCCGCGGTTCCGCGTCCGCGGTGCTGCCGCTGCTCGCCCTGCTCACCGCCCTCACCACGGCCTCGTTCGGCGGCTCGGTCCTGGCGGGCATCGGCGAGACCCGCGACCACTCGGCGCTCCTCGCCGTCGGGGCCGACGCCCGCCTGGAGTCGACCGCGTACCCCCTGCCCGCGGGGCTGGCCGACCGGGTGCGCCGGGTCTCCGGCGTGCGGGACGTGGCCGCGGTGAGCATCGCGTACCAGGCGAAGCCGGACGACGGGCGCAGGTCGGTGCCGATGGTGGGCGTGGATCCCGCCGGCTATGCGGAGCTGACGCGGCGGACGGGCCTCGGCGCCTTCTCCGAAGGAGTGGTGAAGAAGGCACGGGGCGAGCCGGGGGCCGACGCCGTGCTGCCCGCCGTGGCCTCCCCGCGTGTCGCCGACGCCCACGGCTCGTCCCCGTTCCCCGTCACCCTGGAGGACGGCAGCAGTGTCACCGTCCGCATCGTCCTCGTCCGGGACATCACCCCGGCCGTGCCGGGCGCCGACTTCCTGGTGGTGGACCGCGCCGGCCTCGGCGCCACTGCCGCCAAGCCGACGACGCTGCTGCTGACGGGCCCGGAAGCGGACGGCCGGGCTCTGCGCGAAGCGGCCGGGGACGCGGTGTCGGTCCGTCTCCGCGCCGACGAGAGGGCCCGGTACGTCGACTCGCCCCTGCAGTCCGGAGTGGAACACCTCTACACGGCGGCGGTGGCGGCCGGCGCCGGATACGCCGTGCTCGCACTGCTCCTGTCCCTCCTGCGCGCCGCTCCCGAGCGCGTCGCGCTGCTCGCCCGCCTCCGCACCATGGGCCTCACCCGTGCCCAGGGCCGCCGCCTGCTGGTCCTGGAGTCCCTGCCCCAGGCCGTGCTCGCCGCGGCAGGCGGCATCCTGACCGGCTGGTGCGCGATCCGGCTGCTCGCCCCCGGCATGGATCTGACCGCAGTGGCCCTACCGCCCTCGGTCGTTCCCACGAAGCAGACCCTGCTCGGCCCTGACCCCTGGTCGCTGACGGCGCCCACGCTGGCGGTGGTGGCGATGACGGTGGGAATCGCCGCCGTACAGGCGTGGTGGGCGGGCAGGAGAGGAGCGGTGCGGGAGTTGAGAGCAGGTGACACCAGGTGAGAAGGGCAGCCCGGTCCGCCGCTGGCGGCCCGGGCGGCAGCTCCCGGCGGCCCCGGTGCCGGACCCCGAGGGTCCGGCCCCCGGCCCGCGACCCAGGTCGTCGCCCACGTCCGGCCGGGGTGCCCGGGGCCTCGGCCCCATGCCGCGGGCGGACTCGGCGGCCCGATCCCCGCCCCTGACAGCCCTCGCCCGCACGCGTCCGCCCGGCTCGCGCACCCGGCCGACCGCGGCCTCATCGACCAAGGAGCCCGATGACGACGAATCCCACCCTCGCCGAGCTGACCGACAACGCGACCGCCACCCGCGCCCGGCCCGCCTACGGCCACGACGCCCTCATCACCTGCGACCGTCTGGTCCGTATCTTCTCGGCGGACGGCGTGGAGGTGCAGGCCCTCCAGGGCCTCGACCTGCTCGTCCGCGGGGGCGAACTCATGGCGCTGGTGGGCGCCTCGGGCAGCGGCAAGTCCACCCTGATGAACATCCTGGCCGGCTTGGACACCCCCACCGCCGGGGTGGCCCGGGTGGCCGGCCACGACCTGCTGGCCATGACCGCGAAGGACCGCCTGCACTACCGGCGCAAGGTGGTCGGCTTCATCTGGCAGCAGACCTCCCGCAACCTGCTTCCGTATCTCACCGCGGCCCAGAACGTCGCCCTGCCCCTCCAGTTGGCGGGCGGACGGATCCGCTCCCGGGCACGCGCCGAACGTGCCCTGGAACTGCTGGAGTTGCTCCAGGTCGCCGACTGCCGGGACCGCCGTCCGCAGGAGATGTCCGGCGGTCAGCAGCAGCGGGTCGCGATCGCCGTGGCCCTCGCCACCGACCCGGCGGTGCTGCTGGCCGACGAACCCACCGGCGAGCTGGACTCCCACACCGCCCAGCAGATCTTCGCCGCGTTCCGCACGGCGAACGAGGAGCTGGGCACCACGATCGTCATCGTCACCCACGACCGCACCGTGGCCACCGAGGTCCGCCGCACGGTCGCGATCCGCGACGGCCGCACCTCCACGGAGGTCCTGCGCCGCAGTGAGGTCGACGAGGCCACCGGCCACGAGACGTTGGTGGCCCGCGAGTACGCGATGCTCGACCGGGCCGGCCGCCTCCAGCTGCCCGCCGAATACACGCGGACCCTGGGCATGCGCGACCGGGTCGCGCTGGACCTGGAGGAGGACCACATCACCGTGTGGCCGGACGACAGCGGGCACAGCTGATCGCCGGTCGTGACCGAACGGCGGGCGCGCCCGCGGCTCGCCGGCTCACCGCGCCGTGGCGGCCACGTCGACGACGTCCGGTCCGTCACCCGACGGGCGACGCCTCGGCACGCTCCCTCGTCTCGTCCCGTATCTCCCCGTCGCGCAGTTCCAGCACCCGGTCGGCCAGATCGAGCAGCGTCGCGTCATGCGTGGCCACCAGCGCGGTGACGTTCTCGCTGCGCACGACCGCCCGCAGCAGCTCCATCACCGCATGACCGGTCTCCGCGTCCAGCTGGCCGGTGGGCTCGTCGGCGATCAGCAACGAGGGGTTGTTGGCCAGCGCCCGGGCGATGGCGACCCGCTGCTGCTGGCCACCGGAGAGCTCGCCGGGCCGCTGGGCCGCGTGATCGGCGAGGCCCACCAGGGACAGCAGCAGCTCGACCCGCTCCTCGCGCTCCCGTACGTCGACCCGGCGCATGCGCATCGGCACACCCACGTTCTCCGCGGCCGTCAGGATCGGGATGAGGCCGAAGGACTGGAAGACGAATCCGACGCGGTCCCGGCGCAGCGCCAGCAGGCCGTCCTCGCCGAGCTCCGACAGGTCGAGGCCGTCCACGGTGACCCGCCCCCGGTCCGGCGCGTCGAGCCCACCGACGATGTTCAGCAGAGTGGTCTTCCCGGAGCCCGACCGCCCTTTGAGCGCGACGATCTCCCCGCGCGGGATGTCGAACGACACACCGCGCAGGGCATGGACGGCGGCTGCTCCCTGGCCGTACGACTTGTGGACGTCCTCGACGCGCACCATGGTCCCGGTGTCGACCTGGCTCATGTGTTCTCCCTTGATCCCCTGTGGGCGCCAGTATCGCCGCGTTCCGCCCGGCCCTCAATGCCGAGGGGGAACGGTCAGTGCTCGCAGAGGGAGAATTCCCGTTCGTAGAGCTGCTCGTTGTGCTCGTCGACGAAGAACTTGCGTTCCTGCATGAGTTGTTCGCGGAAGCCCTTGGCCTCTTCGAGCGTCATGGTCGAGGTGTCGGACCATGGTTGTTGCGGTGGCACATCGGACGTCGAGACGATCCGCTGTGACGGATCGACCAGGAAGAACGCGAGAATCTTGCGGTGCCCCGGGCGGGCCGGGTCCGTGAGACGGAACGGCTCGACACGGTGTTGCAGGATGTTCGGAAACGCGAGGCAGCGGCCCGCCGGGGTCGACGCCGATCCCAGCACCTGGTTCAGTGCGTCTTCGTCCTCGAGGCCGAACACCTCGCGCAGCCCGTCGTCGTCGTTCTGTTCGTAGTGCGGATCGTCGAGTGCCGCCCGGAAACCCAGCCGGCTTTCGGTGACGTTCTCGCTGTCCCAGTAGTAGATGCCGGTCGAGACGATCCGCTCGTTCATCATCCCCTCGACATGCCAGGAACCGCCCGGGTATTCGGGCCTGTCCGGGGTGAGATGAATGCCGGCGAGCTTGACGATGACCTGGAGACGCCGGCCGCGCAGGTCGACCCGGGCGGATTCGTCGGGCACCGTGGGCGGCGTGAAAGCCGCTGCGTCCGGGACGACGGGGCGGCGGGTCTCCCACCATTCGTCATGCGCCTCCTCCCATGCCTGGCGGGCCTCCTGGTACAACCCGGCATCGGTGTAGGAGGACCTGTCCGGGTATTCCGGCTCCGAGTCGTACCACCCGAAGGGATCGGCAGCGATCCGCGGGGGCCGTGGATGACGTAGATCGGTGAGCACGTTCTCGAAGAGGGGGCGCAAGCGCGCGAACAGGTCCGGCAGGACGGCGGCCAGTTCGCGGTGAGTCTCGGGGTGGACGTTGTTGACGTACGAACGGAAGGCGACGTCGCCGTCGTCACTCACGTCCACGTCTGTGGGAAGCCACTGGAACTTCTCCGAGAACTCGTACTTCGCGTAGCGGTCCGCCGGGTTCTGCCAGGCCGTCTCCGGCGCCCCGCTCACCTCTTTCACCAGGCAGAACATCGAGGGATGCACCAGATCCAGTACCTGACCGTCGGATCCGGGATGCCAGTCCTGTTCTCCTTCGGGCACCTGCTCCAGAACCCGAACCGCCTCGCGCAGCCGGGACCTGAGCCCGTCGTCGACCAGAGCGTCCGACTGCCACACCCCGTCGACGGCCGACACCTCGACGCCGGTTCGTCCGTCCCGCAGTGCGGCGTAGTGGCGGAGTTCGGCGAGCACATAGTGAACCTGCGCTTCGGTGAGGCCCTGGGCGACCGCCTCCTGGGTCCATCTGGCCACGATGGCGGCGTCGTTCATCTTGTGGAACCAGTCGGGTTTGGCCCGAATGAGCGAGCTGCACTGCATCATCTGAAGTTCCCGCAGTGTTCGGGGATGCGCGAACGACAGAGAACCGGAGGCGCGAAAGGGCAGCGGGAACGCAGACAGGCCGGACAACTCTTCTGATCCTCCTGGTCGGTGGGCAGTGGCGGGAAGACTACTTCAGCGGACTGACACCGCGGCCGTGGTGCTCTCCTGGCTGGCCCGGGAGCCAACGGTGCAGCGCCCGGGGCCGTCGGCACGACGGGGCCCGGGCGCCTGCCGGCGGCGTCGGTGACGCGGGAGGGCGTGATCCCGCGGGCGGTGGGGCGGGAGGCGTCGCCCCGTTACCCGGCGGGCGCGTGGGTCGCCTCGCCGCTGACACGGCTCATCTCATCGCACCTCTTTCGCGTACGGCGCCACGACGATCCGGTCGATCAACGGCGCGTACCGGGAGCGGAGCAGCACGCCGGGGAAGGTGTCCGAGGCGTAGGTGACGCCGTCGAAGTCGGGGAGTTCCTCGGAGCGGAAGGTGAGTGTGTTCCGGCCCTTCTTGAGCCGGACGGGGACGGTCAGCTCCCAGAAGTCGTTCTGGTGGAAGGTGTGCGGGAAGAAGACCCGCCGGGTCTCGCCGCCGTTGACGCTGACGTCGGTGTGGCGGGTGAGCGGGTCCGGGTTGTAGTGGGTGGCCGGGGACTGTTCGGGGTTGGAGTAGCGGATGCGCAGTGCGTGCAGGCCGGGCTTGTCCGCGGCGACGGTGAACGTGGCGGTGTTGCCGTTGCCGGGCTCGCCGCCGATGCCGCTGATCGCGGTGCCGTCGGTGGCGAGGGAGAGGGGGCTGAGGGTGGCCGAGCCGGTGAGTTCGGCGTCACCGGCCTCGTACGTGCGCGTCGTGAGTGCGCCCTCGGTCGGGGTGACCGTGAGGCGGTCGACGATGGTGATGCCCGAACCGCCGGTCACCGTCACCTTGTTGACGCCGCCAAAGAGGGAGACGGCTGCGCTGTGTGCCCTCTTGCCCAGACGCAGGACGTCATGGCCGTTGACGGAGACACGGGCGTCCGTGCCGGCGAGGGTGTCGAACCTGAGGGTCGCCTCGCGGTCGGCGGGGGAGTAGACCCAGAACGTGGCGGTTCCCTTCTCCGGGAGCCGGGCCGCGCCCGAGCCGGTCGCCGACCGCTCGGGCAGGTCGTAGACGGGGCGCGACCCGCTGCCGAGCCAGGCCAGTTCACCCTCGTACACCTGCGTGCGGGCCGAGGCGTCCGGCAGGGACAGGGTCAGCCGGTCCACGATGGCGTCGCCCTTGGTGGCGCGCTCGCCGTCGAGGCTCTTCGCGGCGAGCGTCAGGGTGTGCTTGCCCTTGGTGAGCCTGACCTCGGTGTCGCTGTGGTCCCACACCACCCACTTGTAGCCGAGCGGCAGGTGCAGTTCCTGCTCGCTGTCCGCCGCGCCGTCCACCCGCAGGAACACGTTGGTGGGGCCCTGCTCCTGGACCTTGTCGAAGGTGTTGAGGGAGTTGGCGAAGACGCTCACGTCGTAGACGCCGTCCTCGGGCACCTCCACGGGGAAGTCGAGGGTGACGTCCGAGCCGGTTCGCAGACCGCCGACGTCGTAGCCGCCGGACGTGTAGAACTTCGACACGTCGCTCGTCGAGCCCTCGGGGCCGTTCTTCGAGTAGCCGGAGCCGGTGTGGGCGGCGTCCTCCGCCTCGTACGAGCCCTGCCAGCGCACGGGCGCGGACTGCGTGGCCTTCGCCTTCCCGGCCGGGCTGAGGACGATCTCGTACGCCGAGGACTCCTTGAGCGGCGGCAGTGCGCCGTCGCCGAAGTCAGCGGACACCGTGCCGTCGGCGCCTACCTCGAGGTTCGTCTCCGCGAGGAGTTTCGGGCCGGGGTTGTCACCGATCTGCCCGCTCCACTCGATCTCGCGGATCCAGGCGTGGACGCTCGTGCCGAAGACCTTCTTCGGGATGCCGGCGAAGGTGATGTGGCCCTTGCCCGTGGAGCCGCCGAACAGCAGCCGCGCCTGCTTCTTCTTCTCATCGAGGGTGGCGACGCCCTGCATGGTGTAGTTCCGGCCGGGGAACGGCGGGTCGACCCTGACGGTGTGGCCGCTCATGGAGGCGTAGGAATGCAGCAGCCACCACTGGCCGTTGCCGCGGTTGGACTGGACGGCGGAGTCGGAGAGGTTGCCGTCGATGTTCCAGTACGCGATGTCGGCGTCCACCTTGGACTCCTCGATCGCGGAGACCCACTGGATCATCTGGCCGGGCACGGAGGTGTGGTAGTTGAAGGCGTACTCGTTGATGTTGACGGGGAGTCGGGTGCCTTCCCGGCCGGTTCCCTCGAACAGGGCCTTCTCCCATGCCCGGTATGTGGTGACGCTGGCGCGTACGGCCTCCGGGTGGCTCAGCTCGTGCCAGGTGATCACGTCCGGGAGGGTGCCGGCGGCGAGGGTGTGCGTGAGGAAACCCTTCACCTGGTCGTACAGGACGCTGGTGTTGGGGCCGGCGATGCGGGCGTCGGGCATCTTGCCCTTGATGAGTTCGTACGCCGAGTCCCAGGCGGAGAGAAAGGCGTCGGGGGAGTTCAGCCAGCTGATCTTGTCGTAGCTCCACTCACCGGTGCCGAACATGTTGCCCTCAGGCTCGTTGAACGGCACGAAGACGATGTTGTCCTGGTATTGCTTCGGCAGGCGCAGCACCTGGTCGACCTGCTTGGCGATCTTCTCCTCGTACAGCTCGACCTTCTTCGCGGGGGTGTCGCCGGGCCACTCGTAGGGGAATCCGCGGTGGATGTCGGTCATGTAGATGTACACGTCACCGTCGGTGGCGTCGGCCAGTGGCTTGACCACCTCCAGGGCGTCGGCTCCCGGATGCTGGGGGCCGTCCTGCGCCTTGGTGGAGACGGTGCGCAGACCCATGCCTTCGATGAGGTTGCCGGTGGGGACGTCGGGTCCGTACACGCCGTAGAGGGTGCCGGAGGCGCCGCCGTGGAAGGCTCCGGTGTCCGAGCCGAGGTCGACGGTGAGTTCACCTTCGCGCACGACGGTGACGGTCGCCGTCACCCGGCGCCCGGCCGCGATGCCTGCCAGGGAGAACGTGCCCGGCTGGGCGTACTTGTCCGACGGTACGGCGTCCCAGACGATCGGGGTGTCGCGGTCGTAGCCGTCGGAGTAGGCGGAACGGACCGCCGGGGGGAGGGACGGGGCTGTCCCGGCGGTGGTCCGGACCTCGAAGGACGTCTGCGACAGCGTCTGCAGGGTGGGAAGGTCGCCGACGACATCCGCCACCTGCTCGGCGCTGAGCGCCGAGTGCCACACCGTGAAGTCGTCGATCGCGCCCTTCAGGAGCGGATCCGGGTAGAAGGACTTTCCTATGTAGCCGGCGGACGTGGCCGAACCGTCCAGCAGGTCCTTGGCCTTGACGGTCGTCGCCGAGGACGAGACCGCGACCCCGTCGAGGTAGGTGGTGACTTTGCCGGCGGTGGTGTCGAGGGTGACCGTGACCGTGCGCCAGGCGTCGGCCGGGAGCGCCGCGTACCCGGAGACCCGGGACTCCGCGCCGCCTCCGCCGATGGTCACGGCGGTGCGCAGCACGCCGCCGTTGTCGGCAGGGGTGGTGAAGAGGTACTTCGTGGTGCCGGCGCCCAGGTCGAAGATCCGCTGCCAGGACGAGGTGTCGTCGCCCCACCTCACGCGGGCGGACACCGTCAGGTCGGTCGCGTCGCCGACCACTCCCCGGGGCAGGCGCACATAGGCGCCGTCGGAGGTGGGCGCCCCGCCGGGCAGGGCGAGCGCCGTGCCGCCGTCCGTGCCTTCGACGGCCTGTGCGGTGGAGCCGTTGACCAGACTTGCCGTCAGGCCGTTGCCGGAAATGTCGGTGATCTTTCCGGAGGCGAGGTCGTCCTCGTCGAACGTGTAGCGGGCCGTGGGCTGGGGTGCCCCTGCCGCCTGTGCGGGGACGGCCGGCGAGGCCAGCAGGCCCGCGCCGAGGGCCAGGGCCGCGGCGGCGGAGGCCCGGCGGCGGCCAGAACTGTCAGCGGATGACGCGGATGACATGGACTGCGTCCTCGATCCTGTGAGTTACGGGTCCGGGGCGGCCCGGGCCGGCCCGTGGCAGCCGGCCGCATGCGGGCGGGGGAGCGCATCCGTCGGCTCGCGCGGTATCGAATCGGTTCGATATCGCGTGCTCCGACCGGGGGGCTTCACCGGATGAACGGGTTCGGTGCCCGGCATGGCAACGGGTCGTGGGGGGACGGGCTCGGGTCGTCGGAAGGATCACTTCATCGAATCGGTTCGCAGGAAGCTAACACCGGGGAAATCCCGCAGCAATACCCCGGACGCAAGTGGGTTCGGCGAGGGCCGCGAGTCGCGCGGATTGTCCCGTGTCATGAGAGGTATCCCCTCTTCGGGGGTGGACGGCCGTGCCTCGGACGGTATCGAACCGGTTCGGCCGATGTGGCCGTGGTGCTCCCGGAACGTCGGTGAGTCCGGTGGCGACCGATGTCTGCCGCTGGAGTTCTCAGTTCGCGGTTCCGGCGCAGCTGTGCCCGGCGCCCAGTAGCGCGAGGGCGTTGTCGATGCCCTGCTCGAGGACTTCGTCGGCGAGCTGCCGGTCGGCGAGGGCGCGGGAGAGCTGCAGCGTCCCGGCCATCATGGCGTAGGCGCTGAGTGTTCTGGTGCGGACCGAGAGCGGGTCGTCGGGCGCGAGGCGGGCCGCGATGCCGTCGGCGATGACCAGTACGCCGTCGGTGTAAGCCTGCTTGGTCGGGTGCGTACAGCGTCCGATCTCGTCGAGCAGGGCGGCGGAGGGGCAGCCGTCGCCGGGGCTGTCGCGGTGCCAGGGGGACAGGTACCACCGGACGATCTGTTCGAGTCCGGCGTGGCCGGGCGCCGCGTGCGCGACGATGTTCGCGTTCTGGGCGTGCAGTTGGTCGGGGGAAG
>NZ_JBMNDR010000027.1:17527-90515 GCF_052543235.1 Streptomyces sp. SAS_272
GTCGGCGACCGCGGTCGCCACCAGCTCGTCCTTGGAGGTGAAGTGGATGTAGAAGGCCCCGTTGGTCAGGCCCGCGTCCTTCATCAGGGCCGTGATGCCCGAGCCGTCTATCCCGTCCCGCTTGAACCGGCGGCCGGCTGTCTCGATGATCCGTCGCCTGGTCGCCTGCTTGTGCTCTTGCCCGTATCGCACCGCGCACTCTCCTTCGTCGCCGGAAGGGTCGCTCACCCTTCATCGGCCCCACCACCGTATTGTATTGTGAACGTAATTCAATGCTCCGTGCGGCGATCGCCCTTGCGGGAGGGCGGCGGGCGAGGGTGTGCGGCCCCCGGTGTGCGCCCGAGGCCGACCGCTTGATCAAGCGCGTGGTCGACCCTTCTCGTCGCCCGGCCCCTCCTGTTGCCCCGCCGTTCCGTCGCCCGGCTCCTTCCTGTCGCCCGGCCCCTTCCCCGTAGCCCGGCCGCTCCCGTCGTGCCGCCGAACCCTGTCCGGCGTGCGGTCCGCGAGTCGCCGCAGAGGCCGCCGCATGCGTCCGCGAGGCGGCTCCCCGTGCTGCCGGTGGCGTCGGTGCGCCGCTCCCGGTGTCGACGCCGCCCTGTCCGGCGCGCGGCTTGCGCCCAGATGGAATTACGGTCATACTTCAATAGTCGACGGGGGCCGAGAGGCTCGGACCGCACAGGGTCCGACTCCCTCAGCCTTCGATGCGACCCCGGACTGCAGTCGCAGCCCGGAGATGTGTGCAGCTGCCCTGCGCCCTTTCTTCCCGCAAGGTGAAGGGGTGCAGGCGGACAGAAACCTCCCTAAGAAGGGCACGACCATGAATGACGCACAAGCAGCCCGGGGCGATGTCGTGACGTCGTACAAGAACGCGCCGACCCGCACCGTCACCGCCGGGGGAGTGACCTTCGCCTACCGTGACCTCGGCCCGCGCACCGGTGTCCCGGTGGTGTTCATCACCCACCTCGCCGCCGTGCTCGACAACTGGGACCCCAGGGTCGTCGACGGGATCGCCGCCAAGCACCGGGTCATCACGTTCGACAACAGGGGGATCGGCGCGTCGAGCGGTTCGACGCCGGACACCATTCAGGCGATGGCGAAGGACGCGGTCACCTTCATCCGGGCGCTCGGGCTCGAGCAGGTGGACATCCACGGCTTCTCGCTGGGCGGCATGATCGCCCAGGTGATCGTGCAGGAGGAGCCGCAGCTCGTCCGCAAGCTGATCCTCACGGGCACCGGCCCTGCCGGCGGCGAGGGCATCAAGAACGTGACGCGGCTGTCCCACCTCGACACCGTCCGGGCGCTGTTCACCCTTCAGGATCCCAAGCAGTTCCTCTTCTTCACCCGCACGGCCAACGGGCGCCGGGCCGGCAAGGAGTTCCTGGCCCGGCTGAAGGAGCGCACACAGGACCGGGACAAGGCGATCTCCCCGACGGCGTACCTCACCCAGCTCAAGGCCATTCACCGCTGGGGGCTCGAGCGGCCGCACGATCTGTCCGTCATTCGGCAGCCCGTGCTCGTCGCCAACGGCGACAACGACAGGATGGTGCCGACCCCGAACTCGACCGACATGGCTCACCGGCTGCCGAACGCCGAGCTGGTGATCTACCCCGACGCCGGTCACGGCGGCATCTTCCAGTTCCACCAGGAATTCGTCCGGACCGCTCTCGAGTTCCTCGCACGGCCGTAGACGCCGGACACGGGCGTCAGTCAAGCCTGAGAAACTGCCTCAGAGCCGCGACGCCCGCCGGGGCGAGCGGCTCGAGGGGCCGTTCGGCCCGTTCGGCCCGTTCGCTGCTCGGGACGCCCCGTGACGGCGCCGGCCACGGCGCGGACGGGGTCGACGTCCAGGGGGCGTGGCGCGGCGGAGCCAGGTGGCCATCTCCTGCGCTCCCCCACGCGGCCGCGGGCGGGTCGTCCCGATCGCGGGGCGCGCGAACGCTCAGCTCATGAAGGCGAGGCCGTTCTCGACGCCCTGCTCGAGGATCTCGTCGGCGAGCGTCTGGTCGGAGAGCGCACGGGACAGCTGCAGCGTGCCGACCATCATGGTGTAGAGCCCCACCGCCTTGCCGCGGGCTGACTGCGGATCCTCTGGCGTCAGGCGGGCGGCGATCTCCTCGACGATGGCCTTCGCGCCGTCGGTGTACGCCTGTTTGGTCGCGTTCCCGCAGCGGCCGATCTCGTCGAGCAGGGCGGCGGAGGGGCAGCCCATGCCGGGGTGGTCCCGGTGCTGGGGCGAGAGGTACTGGCGGATGAGGTCTTCGAGCCCCTGGCGTCCCGGCCGCAGGGTGTCGTACGCCTCCGTCTGCGCGCGCAGTTCCGCGGCGACGACGTTGGCGACGAGGTCGTCCTTGGACGCGAAGTGCGCGTAGAAGGCTCCATTGGTGAGCCCGGCGTCCGCCATCAGGGTGGAGACGCCGGAACCGTCTATGCCGTCCTGCTTGAACCGCTGGCCCGCCTTGTCGATGATCCGCTGCCGCGTGACCTGTTTGTGTTCCTTGGCGTAGCGCACCACTGGCGTTCTCCACTCGCTCCGTAAAAACACTGCGTCGCGCCCCAGCTTAATCCATGCCCTGCCGTACGTAATATTACGTTCGGTGGGCTTGTCCGGCGGAGGCGGCCCGTGATGCGGGGGCCGACGGCGCTCGTGTGCCCTCCTGATCGGTGGCGGCGCTCGCTGTGGGTTTCACGGGGGCGGGAGCGCGGGGGACCGGCGTCGCCCATCCAGCGTGTCCTCGGCGACCGGTCGCCGGTGTCCGCGGCGCACGAAGACCGGGCAGCCCGAGACTTCTGGCTGCCCGGCCTTCGTGCGCCGTCGTCTGTCCATGGCCCCGGGGGCCCAAGACCCCGAATGCCGCGGCCCCTTCGTCAGGCGGCGAGGGTGGGGTAGTCGGTGTATCCGGCCGCGCCGCCGCCGTACAAGGTGGCGGGGTCCGGGGCGTTCAGCGGAGCGCCGACGCGTATGCGCTCGAACAGGTCGGGGTTGGCGAGTGCCATCGAGCCCACCGTGATGACGTCGGCGAGGCCGTTCTCGATGTCCTTGGCGCGGGTGGCGATGTCGCCGGCGCGGTTGAGGAGCAGCGTGTTGCAGGGCCGTGCCGGTCGCGACGGCGCGCCGGAGCCCTCATGGCTGCCGGCTTCGGACGGCGTCCATGAGCAGGTCGAACATGCGGCCCAGTTGGTCGCGCCCCTCGGTCGGTGAGGTCGTGGCCAGCATGCCGACAAGGGTGAGGACGACGTCCTCCGCGTGGACGTCGTCGCGCAGTGTCCCGGTGGCTGTTCCGGCGGCGAGGATGGTGTGCACGGCGGCGGAGAGCTGTTCACGTGCCGGCGAGGCGGTCTCGGCCTCGGACGTGAGAACTGCCCGCAGCGCTTGTGCTGTCTCCCGTCGTGTCATCGCGTAGTCGGCGAATCGGTCCATCCAGCCGCGCAGGGCGTGGACCGGATCCTCGGTGCGCAGCAGCGCCTCGGCGTCGGCGCACAGCTGGGCCAGTTCGTGCCGGTAGATAGCTTCGACCAGCGCTTCCCGGGTGGGGAAGTGCCGGTAGAGCGTACCGATCCCGACCCCGGTGTCCCGTGCTATCTGCTTCAAGGACACCGGCACTTGTCCGGACGTGAACGCGTGGCGCGCGGCGTCGAGCAGGCGGGTGCGGTTGCGTGCCGCGTCCGCACGGAGGGGCTTGGGTGTGTCATGGCTCGACATGATGCGCAGGGGCCTTCGGTCAGGGTGCTGCGAGGCGGAGGAGTCTTTGCCCCGAGGGAACGTGGACAGGGCCGGAAGGGGAGCCGCCGTGGGGGCGGGTCGTTCGCGGGGGAGGCGAACCCCTGGCGGGGTGGCGGACCCCTGGCGGGAGGCGGGGAGGCGGGGAGGTCAGGAGGACGGAATGACGATCGGGGTGCCGAACAGGTAGAAGTTGCTGATGTCGATCACGAAGGGGGCGCCATAGGTGGGGAAGCGTTCGATGATGGCCTGCTTGTAGGCCGCGCCGTCGTCGCCGAGGAGCTCGCGCGCGACCTTCAGGTACTCGGCCATCTCCGTGAGAACGGCCTGTCCCGCGGGCAGTCCGTGTCCGGGCAGGATCGTGTCGTAGGCCGGGTCGGCGAGCTCCTGGAGGATGTCCTGCCAGCGGTCGATGTCGTGGTTTCCGACGAACACATGCGTCCTGTGGTAGACGACGTCCTGCGCCACCAGCACCCCGTGCTCGGGCAGCCGGATCAGCAACTGGTCGGAGGTCTCACCGCCGAAGAGGGCTTCGAAGACGAAGGGAACGCCGTCGATGACCTCGGTACCCGGAGTGATCAGGACGGTGGGGGCCACCTCCGCCGCGGGGACCGGGATGCCGGTCGGGTCCCTGAGGTCGCCCCTCGCCGCCATCTGATCACGCGTGACGGGCAGAGCGTGAATGGGTACGCCGAAGCGGGCCGCGCCCTGGTGCCGGACTTCAGGACGACGAGACCGCGCGGCACCTGCCCCTTCAGCGCGTCGGCCACGCCGATGACGGCGCATTCGGCGACGTCGGGATGGGCGGCCAGCCGCGCCGTTCGGCCGGGACGGCGGCCGACAGCAGGGTGAGCGTCAGCGGCGTCACGATCGCGGACCCGACGCCCTGCGCCGCGCGCGCGGCGATCAGTTCGCTCATCCCCGGTGCGAGTGCGGCGGCCGCCGAGGCCGCGGTGAAGATCGCGAGCCCGACGGCGAACAGTCTTCGGCGGCCGAAGCGGTCGCCGAGGGAGGCGCCGAACATGAGCAGGACGGCGAAGGCGAGGGTGTAGGCGCTCACCGTCCACTCGAGGTCTTCCAGACCGCCGCCGAGGTCCTCGCGGATCGAGGGGAGGGCGGTGGTGACGATCAGGTTGTCGAGCGCGGTGATGAATCCGGCCGCACTGGTGATGAGTACGGCCCAGAAGGCGCTGCCGCCCCGGGCCGGTTGCTGGCTTCGCTGCTCCATGACTTCCCTTGACGGACTGGGTTGGTAATTGGTCATTGGGATGGCGCTGTCGGCGCCGGCGTGAAGCCGAGCCCCGTCAGCGGCAGGCCGAGTCGGATTCCCGCGTGACGGGACCTCAGCCGGCTGCGGGCAGAGCGTCAGGACCTCTGCGGCCGGCGCCGACTGTGCGCGGCGACGCCGCTCGTGCGGGCCTGACCAGTCCGGTGTCGTAGGCGAAGATCACGGCCTGGACGCGCGGGCGCCGATCTCGGCGAGGATGTGGCTGGCGTGGGTCTGCACGGTGGATTCGGCCCATGACAGCCGTTCGCCGATCTCGAGGTCGCTCCAGCCGGAGGCGACGGCGGTCAGTACCTCGCGCTCGTGCCGGGTCAGGGATTCGTGCTCGCGCTGGGCCGGCCTCACCCATCACGGTCAGTTCGGGGTGCTGCTCCAGAAGCATCCGGAAGCCGAAGCGCTGCAGGGCGTGGTCGTCGACGATGAGAACGGTGGTCATGCCGGGTCTCCGTGTGGGCGGTGGTGGGGGTCGTGGGGAGGAGAGGGGCACAAACCGTCCAGTCGCCGCTGGAGTCGGGGCCCGCAGTGACCTCTCCTTGGCGGCGGGCGGCCCCCTCGCGCAGGCCGACCGGCCTCTGGGGGCCACCGCCATGGCCGTCCACGGCGTAGAGGGCGGGGATGACGACGGCGCGCTGCCGTGTACGGGAGCGGCGCACCTCCCCTTGCTGCCGTTGCTTTGGAACCTTGGTAGGACTTCACAGATCGACAGTCGGCCGACCGGTTGCTCACGTCTTTGACGCTACTGACAAAGGGATGGCAGCGGATCCGTCACCGTATCGGTCACAGGTCCGCGTCCACGGTCGCGGAGCTCGGCGAGGGGTTGCGCGGGCTGATCGAGTTCGCGCACGGTGATCTGGAAATCGCCTGCCGTCGACTGACCCGGGACATGGAGCGGGTGACCGATCCCGGTCAGGCGTTCAGGCTCGGCAGCATGGCGCTGCGGGCGGCGGGGCACGGCGAACTGCAGCGCGAGGCGCTCGAGCGGCTCGAACGGCGGCTCCCACAGGGGAACTTCCCCAATGCTGACCTGCTGCCATTGCTGCGCGGATGGCGGAAGGAGGAACAGGGCGGCGGCTCCGACAACGGCGACCAGGTCGTGGCCCCCGGCGCTGAGATCCTCACCCGCCTCAGCGGCAGTTCCTGGCTCCTGATGCCGCCGGCACCGCTGGCGTGGCCTGGGGCATCGAGTCCGCCCTGCAAGAGGCGCTCCGCCGCGAGACCGATGCACTGCGGCACACGGACCAGGTGACCGCCCTGACCCAGGCGCTGGCCCAGACCGTGGCGCCCGACATCGTGCAAGGCTCGTGGGTTTCGGCCGCGGCGAACGCAATCGACTTCGATGACGGGCTGCGGTTGATGGGGTGAATGGCGCTATTCCCGAGGCTGCCCGGGTGGCTCGCCGGTGCTCGGATCCTTACCGGGGGACATCTCCGTCACGATCCCTTGGGTCGGGTCAGCCGTGCTGCACCCCCTTGTCGCGCGCAGTCGGGCCGATGTGCGGGAGGCGGTGTCAGCCGGGCAGCTGGTTGAGTTTGCGGATCTGCTGGTCGAAGACGCGGGCGGGAACGAGGCAGCGGGCGTCGCTGACGCGTGAGGCCACGGGGCCGGCGGTGTGGCGAGGGCTCGGCTTCTTGTCGGTGGGGCTGCCTCGACGATCACCTTCGCGACGACGGCGGGGTCGTCGCCCTTCTTCATCGCCGCCACCATGCCCTCGTCGAAGGCGCGCCGCCGTTCCGCGTACAGGGACAGCGGGGTGTCGGGCCGCGCGGCGTTGGCATCGAAACCCGTCCTGGTGAGTGCGGGCTGGACGAGGAGGACCCGGACGCCGTGCTCGCGGACCTCGTGGTCCGGCCGCTCGGAGTAGCAGCGTCGAGAACCTGGTAGAGAGTCAGGCCGGTTTGCGGACTCTTCGGTCGAGCCGCCTGAGGGTGAGGAATGCCTGGGCGGCGGTGACGAGAGCGACGTGGTGGGGCCGGCGACGCCAGGTGCGGCCCTCGGAGGGGTCCAGTCCGAGGCCATGCCTGAGCTCGCGGTACTCAGGACTCAAGGAATTCAAGCGCCCTTGTGACGAAATCGTCGTGGTACTGGAAGATCCCCCCGTGGCCGGAATCGGGGTAGAGGGGGACAAGCTCGCTCCGGGGCAGACGCGCGGCCAGGTCGATGGCGTTCTGGCTGGGCACCATCCGGTCGTTCTCGCCGCTTGCCACGAGGACGGGCTGGCGCACGGCCGACAGGTCTGAGGGCGCCTGGCGGCCCCACCGTTTGACGGCCTTCAACTGGGCGCGGACCGACGACAGCGAGATGTCCTTGTCACGGTTGTCCGTGCGCTCCTCCAGTCGCCGCAGGAGGGCGCGTCCTGCCCGTCGGCCGCCTGCGGTTTCGGTGAAGAAGATGGAGAGTATCGGGTCCTGGCGGGTCAGGGCGCCCTTGATCGTGGCCCGGATGGCGAGAGCGGGAACCTTGTCGATGTTCTGGCCGCCGGCGGGGCCCGTGCACGCGAGGATGACCTTGCGGACGAGGCGCGGTTCTTCTTCGGCGACGACCTGCGCGATGAAGCCGCCCATCGACAGCCCCAACAGATCGACCTGGTCGAAGCCGAGGGCACGGATGAACCGCACCGCGTCGTGGGCCATCCCTGCGATCGTGTCCGGCGTGGAGCCGCCCGACCCGCCCACCCCGCGGTTCCCGAAGGTGATCACCCGGCGTCGGGCGGCGAGTCCGTCGACGACGCGCGGATCCCAGTTGTCCAGGTTTCCGGTCATGTGGATCAGGAGGATCAGCGGCACGCCGTTCTCGGGGCCGTGCTGCCGATACACGAAGTCCACCCCGTCAACGGACACGGAGCGGGTCGGCGCGTTCTTGTGCGACGGTCGTGAGGGGTGCGGGGAATTGCGTGGTGCGCTCATGTCCAGGTCTTTCATGTAGGCGGGTATTCGGCGTTCTCATTACGGGAGGGGCGGACGGGGGACCGTCTTCATCTCGTTCAGGCGTCTCGGATCGTGCGGTCGAGCGGGTTGATGCCCGCGGGACTGGATCCGGCCCAGCACTCGTCCGCACCCACGGTCGGCCGGGCGCCTCGCCTGCCCGCACGCGGGCCTTGTCGCCGTAGCGCTCTGCCGTGGCCCCTCGTCGCTGTCTTCTGCATGTCGTTCTGGCAGTGGACGCGGGTGCTGCTCGTCCCGGGCTTCCCCGGCGCTGGAGGATGCCTTTTTCGGTATGGCTCCCAAGAGAGGATCGGGCCGGGCGATGAGCGCGCGTCAGTCACGCTGGGGGGCAGTGCCCGACGTGCGTCTCGGTGCCAGAACTCTTCGGAGCTGCCCCACCTCGCGTCCTGGATGCCGGTGTGAGGGGCATCAGGTTCCCCGCTATTTAAATTACGCTCATCATTCTAAGTGGCTGATCGATGGGCCGCAAGGGGATGCCGGTCGCCATCCGTTTCGCGTCGGGATGGTGGTGATGAGCCGGTCGCGGGCTTGGTGAACGTCCAGGGGCGTGGCCGGTCGACCCCGGCGGCATGGTCGTGGGCGGAGGCGGCCCGCGCTGTCACGCGATCACCGGATCGCACGCCTCGACGGCCGTGCCGCGGTTGTGGCCTTGTGTCTTCGCCGCATCCCGTCCGGTCGTGTCCGCGGACGTCCCGGTGACCGTGTGCAGGTTCTCGGTGTCGAATGGATCCCTCCTCGCGCGTGGGTGTCGAGCCCAGGGGAAGGCGTTGGTGCAGTGGGGGCGGTGTGGAGGGCGAGCGGCGCGCCGCTGCGCTGTTTTCGCGTATGCGTCGGTCAGCGTGCCGTCCCAGTCTGCTCATGCTCGACGCCCAGCAGTGCGAGGGCGTTGTGGATGCCCTGCTCCAGGACTTCGTCGGCGAGCCGCCGATCGGCCAGGGCCCGTGAGAGCTGGAGCGTTCCGGCCATCATGGCGTAGGCGCTCAGTGATTTGGCGCGGGCCGAGAGCGGGTCATCCGGCGCCAGCCTGGCGGCGATGCCGTCCGCGACCACCAGCACGCCGTCGGTGTAAGCCTGCTTGGTCGAGTGTGTGCGACGTCCTATTTCGTCGAGCAGGGCGGCGGAGGGGCAGCCGTCGTCGGGGCTGTCGCGGTGCCAGGGGGACAGGTACCAGCGCACGATCTGTTCGAGTCCGGCGTGGCCGGGTACTGCGTGCGCGACGATGTGCGCGTTCTGGGCGTGCAGTTGGTCGGCGACCGTGGTGGCCACGAGGTCGTCCTTGGACGTGAAGTGGGTGTAGAAGGCGCCGTTGGTCAGCCCGGCATCCTTCATGAGTGCCGCGATGCCCGAGCCCTCGATGCCGTCCTTCTTGAAGCGGCGGCCGGCCGTTTCGATGATCCTCTGCCTGGTCGCCTGCTTGTGTTCGTTCCCGTATCGCACCACGCACTCCTCTGTCTGCCGGGAGGGCTGTGCGCCCGCCGCCGACTGCTTCAACGCATTATATTGTGAACGTAATCCAATAGCTCGGAGCATCGGGCCGCTCGATCGGGGCTGTGACGCTGCCTGCTCGACGCCGCGCCCGCGGTCGCGGCGAAACGCTTCGGCCGTCGGCCTGCGTGTCGGCGCGTGACCTGCCGCGTAACTCTGCTCGCCGAGAAGGTCTGGGCGTCGAAGCGGCCTGCGATGACGACACCGGCACCCGCGAGCAGAGGCGTGAGGATGCTGACCACGATGCCGTTGACGTGGAAGAGGGGCAGGATCAGCAGGCAGCGGTCGTCCTGCCCCGCCGCGCAACGTCCTCACGTCCTGCGGGCGTCGGCTGCTCGCCGCCGCAGCGGAGCCGCGACGAGCGCGATCGATCTATTGGGGAGGCAGAGGGGCAGGGGGCGACGGATCGGCGTGCGCGAGGATCGCCCGGCGCGCCCTGAGAGCGGCGGCCAGCAGGCTTTCGTCCAGCCTCATCTCGGCGTCGCGGGTGGAGTCGTTGACAGGGATGCGGGTACGCCTGTCGATCAGGGCCGTCACGGCCGGCAGCGCGGGGCGCGCGTGGCCGCCCATCCGCGCGAGACCCGCCAGGTAGTACTCGCCCACCGCGTAGTCGGCCAGGTGCGGTGTCATGAGGGCGAGCAGCCGGGACAGTGCGCCGGGACCGGCGTGCCTGAGCCACAGCGGGGCGCACTCCGCCTGTGAGCGGCAGGGGCGACGGAACGTCAGGTTGTACAGCTGGGCCGCCTGTCGGAAGGTCAGCGGGCCGGCGTCCAGCAGGGCCCCGAAGATCTCACAGGCGTGAGCGAGGCGGGTGACGCCCACGGGCTTGGCGGCGAGAAGTGCGGCGGCGGATGCGCTGTCGTACGACCTTGCGGCGGACGGGATCCGGCGGGCCCTCGTGGTCGCCGTGCAGGGGGCTTCGGACAGGAGAGCTCTGTGTGCCCGCACCGCCGCCTCGGAGATCGAGGCTGTCGTGAGGGCCGCACCGAGAGCGGGGGTGATCCCCTCACGGTGGTGTCGCACGAGCAGCGGCAGCAGCCTGACCGGGGCGATCCGCCAGCCGTGGCATGCCTCGCGGGCCAAGTCGGCGCCGATGTCCCGGGTTTCGGGGTCGTCGAGGAGACGGGCCACGAGGGTGTACGTGTCGTGCTCGCGCCCGAGTCCGTACAGGGCCTCTCCCCAGAGGTGCCCGACGTCCTCCAGGTGGTGAGCGGCTTCCCGGGCGTCGTCGAGGAGTGCGTCGTCCAGGGATCGCCATCGCGCGGGTGGCGCGGCCCGCAGTGTCTCCAGGTGGGCGAGGAAGCGGACCGACGCGAGGCCGTCGCCGGTCAGGTCGGCGGCGGTCGGGCCGAGCGCCCTGGCCAGAACGGTGCGCACGACAGGATCATCGAGTTCGCCGAGGAAGGCGAGAACCAGGTCGGGCTGCCCGCGGTGGCCGACGAGGCACGCAGCCCGGCGCCGCACGTCCTCGTCGGGGTCACCGAACCGGGCCACAGCGGCGTCGACGGCCTCCGGCCAGGGCTGTAGGTGGCTCAGGTTCTGGAGGAGGTCCAACGCCGCTAGGCGTACGACGGGGGAGTCCGCGTGTGCGAGCCCGAGCAGCCGGGTGGCGACGGGGCCGGAGCGGTCGGCGCGTACCGCCTCGAAGAGCGCGATACGGGAAGGGTGGGCGGGTGTCATGGCGCTGCCGTCGGCCACGGCCTCGTCCGGCCACGTCATCGTGCGGGGCGGAAGTCGCCCTTCCGTGCTGGAGTTCCGATCATGGGTCGGATCATCCCACACGACTGGGCGACGCGGGCAGGCTGTCGGCAGCCCGAGTACGTCTCGTGGCGACCGCCCAGGCAGCGCGGCTCACGGCGGCTCCGCTCACGTCCGCCCGCTCCCGGGCTGCCACTGACATGCCTTGACCAGCGGGTTCGTGTGGCAGAAAGTAGCCCCACTGATCAACTGGGGCGGGAAGCATGACACATGAGGAATACATCGTCCGCTGCGAGGAGCTCTTCGCGGTGGGCGCGTTCACGAAGGTCCGGAAGCTGGCCGAATCAGGCTTGGAGGAACTCGGGCCCGATCCGGTGCTCTACCGGTGGCTCGGCCTCGCGCACGCGGCTGAGGACGAGGACGACCACGACGCCGAGGCGGAGAAGGCCTACAGGGCCGGACTCGCACAGCGGCCCGACGACCTCGGACTGCTCGTCTCCTACCTCGAACTGTGCCTGCGGGCCGACGCGTGGACGTACCCGGGGCGCAGCGCTCGGGCAGGCTCGCTGAAGGAGCGGATCGCCCTGCTGGCTCCGGCAGGATCGCCTGAGGCGGCACTGGTGGAGGACGCGCTCGCCCGGGCCGGGCGGGGCTACTGGCAGGACGCCCGGGAGAGGGCGGCCTCCGCGCGGGCGGAGCGGGCGGCTCTGACGTCCCACAGCGCCGATGTCGCCGAAGCGCTGGAACAGGGAGGCCGGACGCCCGCGCATCCCGAGGACCTGCAGGCCGCCGAGGTGGCGGCCGCGCTGGAACTGCTGGCCGGCCCGTGGCGGGCGCCGCTCCGGTTTTTGGTCCGCCACCGGGCGGCCGCGTACGGCGCCACCTTCGTGCTGGTCCTCGCCACCAACAAGGCGCTGGTGCTGAGCGGGATCGTTTCCTACAGCGTCTGGGGCTGGTTCTGGTACGTGCCCCTGCTGCTGGCGGACGCGAGACTCAAGCAGGCCCGGCGGCTGGCCCGCGAGCGGGTGATCGGCGCGATCGAGGCGCGGCACGCCGGGACCGTCGCCGAAGGCTAGGCGCTGTCCGCCGGATTACGGCTACCTGCACTGGTTCGGCTGTGTGGGCAGGGGTCAAGGTCCGGCCATGACGGCCGGGCCGCAGGCCACGTCCAGCCCCGATCGGCCGGCCCACGCAGGGGCACCGGCCGAGGGCTCACCACGCTCGCGTGCGAGGGACGCGGCGTCGGCCGGGAGCAGCGCGAGGCGCGGGGGACGGGTCGTGCCCCTCGGCTGGTGACCTGGCCGATCATGGAGTGTCCGACGGCAGGCTGCCCTGGCCCGGCCACCCGGCGGGCGCCACCCCGCCGGGTGGCCGGAGCTGCCGTTCGCCCGGCCGCAGGGGCTCTGCATGGCCTTAGGGTCGAGCAGGCAGGGCCGGACGACATGATCGAAGATGAGGCGGAGCGCGTGATCCGGGTAGTGGTGGTCGACGACGATGAGACCCGGCCGCGGTGAGACGGCTCCACGCGCCACCTCGGCCCGGGCCGCTCTTGGATGCGGCATCTGCCGCTCGCGCCATGCCCCGACACCGGTCATGCCAGGTGGTGCAGGGGCAGTCGGCGCATCAGCCCCTCCGTGGGGTCATGGACTGGGATCATCTCCACAAGACGCGGATGCAACGCAGCGCAGAGCCGACGGCGGGCGACCGAGGAGCGGGTGCCCCGCGAAACTGGAGGGGCGACCATGGACAGGGTTCACAGCGAGGCCCCGGCGATCAGTCTGTCCAAGATGCAGGCGCAGGCCCCGGACTTGGTGAGCCTCTACAAGGCGGCCGGGTCCAGCGTGCGTGCGCACGGTCTTGAGGGAGTACGTGCTGCGGTGTATCTCGTGCTTGACCGCTCGGGTTCGATGCGGCCCTACTATAAGGACGGCACCATGCAACATCTTGGTGAGCAGGTCCTCTCCTTGTCCGCTCACCTCGATGACGACGGCATCGTGCCGGTGGTGTTCTTCTCCACCGACGTCGACGGATCCACCGACCTCACACTCGGAGGCCATCGTGGCCGTATCAACAAGCTGCACGAGAACCTCGGTCGCATGGGGCGGACGAACTACCACTGGGCCATGGACGGCGTCATCGACCACTACCTGGCTTCCGGCAGTGACGACCCGGCGCTGGTGATATTCCAGACGGACGGCGGCCCCACCAGCAAGTTCGCGGCCGAACGGTACCTGTGCAAGGCTGCTCGCCTGCCGCTGTTCTGGCAGTTCGTCGGGTTCGGCGACCCTGATGACAACGAGTTCGCCTTTCTCCGCCGCCTGGACACCCTGGCCGTCCCGGCACACCGAGTCGTCGACAACGCAGGCTTCTTCCACGCCGGCCGTGATCCGCGCACCGTACGCGACGACCTCCTCTACGACCGGCTTCTGCAAGAGTTCCCCGACTGGCTCTCGGCGGCTCGCGCCGCTCAGGTCCTGCAGTGAACCCGTGAGCCGTGAATGGCTGCCCCGCAAGCGGGCCAGAACGTCTGCCTGTTCCGGAATCTCGAGGCCAAGAGCTGCCGCAGCACGGTCCTTTCGGGGCAAGAGGTCCGGCATGTCCAGCAAGTACTCGGTCGCGAGATCGCGACTCTCCTCGTTCGTGAACGCTCGGCAGTCGCGCCGCCACGGGGCGACCGGGAGCAGCCGCAGGAGCTCGGGCAGCCCGATGCGACCAGGGCCGCACCCCCTTCGGAGTCGGCATAGAGGATCGGACGCTCCTCGCCGCCTTCACCGCAGAAGAAGTACGTGCCCCCGGCTCCGCCGCCGGCGAATCCCTCGAGCGCGACCCCGGGAGGCGAGGTGGACCGTCTCGACGTGATCGCCTCGGTCCAGGTCGAAGTCACCCGGCCAAGCGAGGAAGCGGGGCGCTTCGTCCTGCTCGCGGACTGCAGCGATCGACGACTCCATGCACCGCAGCTGACGGCTCACTGGTTGACAGGGATCGTCGGGAATCAGTCACGGGGGCGGGGCGCTGCGGTGTAGCGCGCTACGGCGCGAATGTTGACGTCGATCTCGGCTGTGACGACGCGGGTGACACCCACGATCACGGCGGTCGCCAGCAGCCAGCAGCCGGCAGCCGGCAGCCGGCAGCCGGCAGCCGGCCGAAGGCGATCAGGGGGTAGCACCTCCGCCAGGTGAACGGGGCCCGGCTGTGCCCGCGCCGTCCCACCTGGCCGCTGGGCACGGGCCGCAGTCCACTGGCTGCCGGGTATCCCGCACGCTCCGCCTCTCCGCCGTTTCGCCGCACGCCGGATCCCGTCCGCTCTCGCGCGCGGATCCCTGCCCGCGCCGCCCTGCGGCGGAGCCGGCCGGCAATTCCACACCGGACGGCCGTCGCCCGGGCAGGACGTCGGGCAGGACGTCGTGCAGGGCATCGCGGGTCACGCTCGCAGGTCCGCGCAGCTCACCTGAGAGCGTCAGGGCGACCCTCGGCGGGTGTCAGTGGCGTTTGGCACGATGGTGATCATGAGTCACAACATCGCGTACTCCACCGCCGACAAGGCGGATGTCCTGGCCTTTCTGGGCAGCGACGGCAATCTGAGCGCAGATCAGCTGCGCCGCCTCGAGTCGATGCGCCGGGCTGCGCGGGCTGCCCAGGACGACCTTGACCGTCAGGACGTCGACTGGGGCCTGTCCGTCCCCGTGGCACTCGATCACCTCATCGCTGGGCGCGCCGACTCGGATGCGCAGTGTGCGGGCAACGCCTACCACTGCGCTGTGCAGCTGATCATCGACCACAACGCGTCTGATCCGATGCACCTGGGCACCTATTCGAAGCCCTCGACGTTCTTCGGCCTGGTCGACGACGAGATGCGACGCCTGGGCGTACCCGCCGACCTGCTGCCCCACGGATATCTCTACGACGGGCTGCCTGACGGCTTCCCGTTCATCCCGTACTCGATCGACGGCTATCCCGCCATCGGCCATCTGCCGCTCGCCAGGGCCAAGCCCGCCGCCGAGGCCTACCGCGCGGTCGTGGACCGGATGCCTGCCGACTTCCAGTACGACGTGCAGGAGCTGATCGAAAAGCTCGAGACCGAGCACAAGGAGTGGGAGTACGCCACGAAGAACATCGGCTGGTACTCCCAGGACACCCTCTTCTTCAAGCTCACCTGATCGACTGCCTGAGCAACGGTCTGCGCCGTTTCGCGCCGCGCTCGGCGGGGGGCGGGGGGCGGGGGCACTGACCCCTGTCCTGGCCATCGAGCAAGGCTGGGGATCGGGTGCCCGTCGTTGAGCTGGGCCGGCAGAAGACGGCCGGCCTCGGAGATCCGCAGGGGGCGAGGTGTTCTTGACCCGGCGGGGCGATCGGCCTGCGCCCCCCTTGCTCCGGGATGTCGGACCGGGAGACGGCCGGCCGGGCGTTTGTCCGGTTGAGGCCTCCAGGCCCGGCGCGTGCAGGCGGTACGTTGCGCTGCGTCGCACTCGGTGAGCGAACGGCTGGGGGATGAGGCATGAGTTGGAAGCGCACGACAGGGGTGGTGGCCGCGGCCCTGGGCGCTGCCGTGGGGACGCTCTTCGTGGGGGCGACCACGGCCGCGGCCTTCGGGCCGTCGTACTGCAACAGCTCGACGTGCAGTCTGTCGAACTCGCCCAGCACGGGCGGGTTCTACTTCGAGATGCCCCGCAACACCCCGGTGACCATGATCTGCTGGACCGACGCTCAGTGGTGGAACGGCACCAACCGCTGGTTCAAGGTCGGCACGGGGTACGGGCAGGGGTACATGATCGCCACCCAGGTCTCGAACCAGACGTCGGTCGGCCACTGCTGATGGCGGCTTCGCCCTGCCCGGGCCGGCCGCCTCGTCACCGGGGGCGCAGTACAGTGCCGCGGCCCGCTCCCGTCTTCGCGGTCGACGGCCGCTGAGGCGGGGCGTCCCTTGAGGCGGTCTTGCAGGGGTCGAGGCGGGCGGCCACGACCAACGACTCGGTCATCACGCCGCGCGGGCAGTGCCTGTTGCTGGAGGTGAGGCGGACGGACGGTGCAGGACGGTAGCCGTCCCACTCCGGTCGGAAGCTGCCCAAATGATGTTGCGTCTGTCCGGGATGTCGTGGAGTCTCTCACGCCGGAGGTGGTCACACTGACCGACATCAGGATCTCTCTGTCCGTGCGCGATCTCACCCACGAAGACCTGCCCTCGTGCGACTGGTCGGGCTCCGCCATGCACGTGAGGCAGGTCGCCGAGCAGTTGCGCCGGGCCGAGCGCGGCGAGGTCGACTACCTGGCCGTCTGCGGGCCCGCAGACGTGCCGGTGGCGATCGGCGGCGTCGACTACGCGCTCAGGAGTGGGGCCGGCACGCTCTGGCAGCTCGGAGTCCATCCGGCGCTTCAGTCGTGCGGCATCGGCACCCTGCTGATCAGCTCCGCAGAGGCGCGGATCACAGCCCGTGGTCTGGCGGTGGCCGAACTGGGCGTGGAGGAGAGCAACCCCAGAGCGCGATCCCTCTACGAGCGATTGGGCTACCGGCCCTACGGCCGTGCGCTGGACTCCTGGGACGTGGAGACCGAAGACGGCGCGGCCAAGCGGTACGAAACCATGTGCACCTTGATGCGCAAGGACCTGACCTGGCCAGGAGGCGTCAGCGATCCGAGCGGACATCGGGCGACGCAGCGGTTGAGCAACGGCTGAGCAACGACGCCGAAGACGGAGAGTGGTGCACGGTCGGAACAGCCCCCTCCCGCCAGTGATCAAACACCTGAGGCGCGCGACTGTGTGAGCGCCCAACGCGACGCCGACGGCTGCATCTGTCGCCACCGGCTCCATGAAGCGGCCTTGAAGTGTGAAGGCGTCCATGTCACGGCCGCCACCTGGATCGTCACCGCTCCCGTCGCCAGGGCCGTCGCCGCCCTCGAACGCTTCCAGCCGGCCGACGAGCCCCACCAGTTCGCGCACCTGCTGGCGTCGGAGCACGGTGCCAGAAGCGACGTCGCCACCGGTCCAGGGTCCTTCGCACCGGAGGGCCCTGTGCCGTCCCCCCATCGGACAACGGACAGAACGAAACTCCGTCCATGACTCAGGCTCGGCGGCCCGACCGGTGTGGGCAGGACAGGGGCTGTCGACGGCCGGTACCGGCCCGGGCGACGACCATTGACTGCGGCCGGCTGGAGCCCGTCTCAAAGCCCGGGTCATTCGATCTTGTGACAAGATCACGGGATGCTACGACTAACCGACTTCATCATCGACTGCCCGGACACGATGGAGCTGGCAGCCTTTTACTCTGAGGTGACGGGGCTCCCGGTCAAGGAGGACAGCAACGAGAACTGGGCCGGTATCCGGCTGGGCGAGATCGAACTGGCATTCACCCCGGTGGAGGACTACCGCGCCCCGCAGTGGCCCGACAGCGAACACCCCAAGCAGTTCCACCTCGACTTCGAAGTCGACGACATCGAGGCCGAACAGCGCCGCGTCCTGGTCCTCGGGGCGACCCTGCAGCGGGACTGCATCGGCCCCAACGGCTACGGTTTCCGCGTGTACGCCGACCCCGTCGGCCACCCCTTCTGCCTCTGCCACAACAAGGGTGTCATCTGGACCGATCAGGGCCCGATCTGGCCCCAGCGGGACCAGTAGGGGTTGCGAGTCGGGGCGAAAGCGGGCAGTCGGCCGCCACGGCTGCCCCGCCTGCGCCAGTGACTGGCATGGTCAGCAGGCTCGGGGACGGTGCGGGCGATGCGGTCTGGCGCCGCCGCAGGTGGGCGCGGATGGCACGGGAGGGACACGCCTAGTCGGCGCGGACCCGCTGAGGCTTGTTTCGGATGTGCTTTCGCCTGCCGGCTCGCCATGGGCATCCGGCTGCAGACGGGCACCGACGGCAGCGGTGGATGCGCGCGCACGAGGTGGAGTCCCCACACTCACCTGCCAGGCGACCAGCCCCGCCGCATCGGTGCCCTGGCCTGCAACGCGGTCAGGATGCACGACCAGACTGCGTAGCGCTGCCGGCGTCGCGACAGCGCGAACACCGCTTGCCAGGGGCCGTGGCACGCGCGCACATCCCGCCACGGTGCGCCGACCCGCACCCGCCGGCGGATGCCGGCGATGAGCTGCCACTTGGTCCACTTGGTCCACTTGATCTCGTCCGACGCCTCAACGCCCCACTGCCGTGACCAACGTGGCGACGGCGAAGAGGAGAAGCCCGGCGATCAGGAGATCGACGGCGAGCCGCAGCCGCCGGAATTTACGGTGGACCACACGCGAGAGGAAGAGGATGCGCTCAGGCCTTCGCTCCGCCTTCATGTGAATCAAGAGGTCGTCGCGGCCCAAAGCCGACCATATTTCCCAGCCTTCTCCTGTACGCCCACCCAGGGCCGGCCTGATCGAGACAAGCAGGACGAGCACGGATGCGGCCAAGGCGCTGAGCCCGAGTACCCCCAGCAGACGTACTTCCCAACTCAGGTCGGAGCCATGAGCGATTGCTGCGACCAGAGCCAGGATCCCCCCGTCGACGGCGATGAGCAGACTTGCCTTCGTGTCGTGGCGCACGAGCTCTTTGCCCAACATGCTGTCGGCCATACTCAGATTTTGCTCGGTGAGGTCTGGCGGCTGCTGCGACATGTGGCCTCTCCATCACTTGAAGCAGATGAGGTGTTCTCTACGACGCCGGCGCTTCGGGCCCGGTTCTCGCATCAGCTCACCGAAGCCGAGCGCACAAGGGGCGCAAGGCCGTCGGGGCGGTGCGCCGCCCGGCTCGAGCAGCGTCGCGCCTCGCGACGCGGACGCACCGGCTCGCCGTCGCTTGCCAGGCCGCACTTCCCTCGCCGCTCCCGTTCGTGCGGATCCGGCACCCGGGTGGTGCGTCCAGAGGGCTTGTCAGACCGGCCGATGGATGACGAGCAGGTTGAGATACCCACGGTCTCGATCAAGATCAGCAGGAAGACACGGAGTGCCCGCCGGGGATCCGAGCACGGCTACGCACCGTCGGGCTCCCAACGGCCTTTCCTCCAACGTGCGTTCGCCCACCTGCCGGTGTGCTGAGGGCTCCGGGATCCCGTAGGAGATCCCCGACGCATCCCCGACGCATCCCTGAAGCATTCCTCGCCCCGGAGTTGCGGTTCAGCTCTTGGTGACGTCCGCGCTCGCCCGTTCACCTGTCCGGCGACTTCGACGAGGGGGAGCGCGGGGCGGGAGCGCATGCCGCATCCTGAGCGGCCATGACCTCGTCGCCGTGCTCGAAGGCCCATGCGCCGACGGCGTCGATGGGCGCCAGCAAGGTGCCTCCCAGAGCGGTGAGTCGGTACTCGACCCGTGATGGTGCGTCGGGGGCCGGCAGGCGGTCGACGAGTCCGTTGAACTGCAGCCGGCGCAGAGTCTCGGTGAGGACTTTGGAGCTGATGCCACCGATCCGCTCCCGTAGTTCGACCGGGCGCCTCGGACCGTCGCGAAGTGCCCAAAGCACCACAGCGTTCCAGGTGTTGGAGAGCAGGTCGAAGGCGAGGCGGGCACGGCAGTCGGCGAGGAAGGCGTCGTCAGTCACGTACCGAATGGTGCCCGAACGGCCTTCTAGCGTCGGTGTGAACGGTCGAAGCAGGAACGGAGAGGGACCGCGTGATGAGAATCGGCGCACTGGGTACGGGCAACATGGCCGACGCGCTCGCCACCCACTGGGTGCGGGCCGGGCACGAGGTGATCATCGGAGGACGGGATGCACACAAGGCGGAGCGGCTCGCGAGACGCATAGGGGGCGGCGCGAAGCCTGCCGGTCTGCGCTTCGCGGCCGAATCCGGGCAGGTGGTGCTGGCCGCGCTGCCCTTCGGGGCGGGAGCAGACGTGGCACGGGACCTGCGCACGGCCCTGGAAGGCAAGGCGCTGCTGGACTGTTCCAACCCGGTCGGGCCGGGCTTCCGGCTGCTGACCGAAGGCGGCCCCTCAGCCGCGCAGCAACTTGCCGCGGCGGCACCGGGAGCTCGCGTGGTCAAGGCTTTCAACCTCTGCCACGAGGACGTGTGGCGCATGCGGCCACCCGTCTTCGAGGGACGCCCGCTGGCCGTTCCGGTCTGCGGGGACGACGAGACGGCCCTCGTGCTCGTGCGCGAGTTGGTGCAGGACGTGGGCTGCGAACCTGTGGCCGCCGGAGGTCTCGAACGTGCGGGACTCCTGGAGGCGACCGCTGCTCTCTTCATCGCCCTGTGGGTCGGCGAAGGAGCGGATGCGCAGGCGATCGCACCTCCGCTGGCATTCGCGGCCGGACCGAGCCACTAGACGCATGGGGGTCCGACCGGAAGACCTCTTCCGCCGCGAGCGGGGCGCCCGTACTGCCGCCGCCCGCGACCGTCGGTGCGGTTCCCTGCTTGGGCAGGTGCTCCAGGGCGGAGACGTTACTCCACTCGCCGTTGCACGGTGAGCCGCCGCCCACATCACGAACGTGACCACACGGCCTGGAAGGCCGCCGCCCGTCCACAGGGGGAAGGGCGGCGGCCTTGCAGGATGCGGTTACACGGTGGGGCACCGCTTCGGCGCCCCACCGCCGGGACAGGTCAGTCCACGTACCACTTGCCGCACTTGGTGATGCCCTCGATCTCGGCACAGGCGCGTGCGGCGAAGTTGGAATTGAAGACGGACTGCGTGCGGCTGCCCGTGTAGGGGCCGCACATCTTCCAGCCCTCGCTCTTCGCCTGCTGGTCGGTGACGATGCCCTTGGTGTTGGGGAACGAATGGAAGCTGCGGTCGACCCACAGCCGGTCGCCGGCCTTGCGGCCGGACTTGATCTCCGCGCGGCTGTATCGGTCGAGCGCCGACTCGTTCTGCAGCTCGACGCGGCGGCCCCTGAAGTCGAAGGAGGCGCCGGACTCGACGGCCCTGAAGCGGCCGATGACGGCGATGCCGTCGCAGTCGGCCTCGGTGGCCGAGGCCACCGACGCGGGGATGAAGACTACGGCGCCGCTGCTGATCAGCACGGCCGAGGCCGCGACGACGCGGCCCATGCGGGGCTTCTTCACGAGGGTTCCTTCTGTGGGTGACATGTACGGGTGGGGGCCTACCACTGCACCGGACAGGCAGAGACCGGCGGCATAAGCGCATCGCCGTCTCGATTCCGCTCAGCGGCATTCCGCGTTGCCCACCGAAATAGTGCGCCACGGACCTTGCGGAAACCTTGCGAACCAGCCGTGACCTGGGCATCTGAACAACAGCCACCCCTCGTCGGCATCCCGCCAGGGGACCCGTTGTGGATTCGGCCGCGGCGGACTATCGGGTCGCCGCAGGTCGGGGTCCGCTGGTAGACAGATGCGAGGGCGGATGACTACGCGCGGGGACTGCAGGCCGGGGCGTCGGGACTCGTCGTGACGGTTGCGGAGGCGGAGCCGTTGGTGCGGGCGTGGCGTGACCGGCTTGACCCCTCGGCCCGTGCCGGTGTTCCGGCGCATGTCACCGTGCTCTTCCCGTTTCTCCACGCGAACCGCATTGACGAGGGAGTCTGCGCCGCCATCGGAGGGGCACTCGGCCGGCATCAGTCCTTCGAGGCCTGGTTCGGTCGCTGCGGCCGGTTCCCCGGAGTGCTGTATCTCGCCCCTGAATCGGACACCGGCTTCAGGCGTCTCACCCAGGCGATCGTGGAGCGGTGGCCGGAAAACCCGCCGTTCGGCGGGCAGTTCGACGATGTCGTCCCGCACCTGACCATCGCTCAGTGCCAGGACGAGGCTGTCCTGGAGAAGGCCGAGGCCGACCTGCTCACCGGTCTCCCCGTCGTCGCGCAAGTATCGTCGGTCGACTTGCTGGTCCACGACGGCACGCAGTGGAGGCAGCGCGCGTCCTTCCCGCTGGGGGAGGCGCGGTTGCGCTGATCGGTCAGGCGATGCTCTGCCGCCTCTGCTGCCGGGCCCATCGCGAACCGTCGACGGCTGAACCGGTCACGTTCGTGCGGGAGTGAGTGGCGCCCATGGGGTGCCCTTGTGGTCGTGCAAGCGGGTTCCCAGGACGCGGATGAGGAGGCCGAAGGGGGGGAGGCCACCGCGCCGGCGAGGACCGCGCGGCCGAGTCCGGCGCCCGGGTGGCGTCGCATCACCGGCGCGGCCCCCGCCCACGCCCGCGGACGTCTTCCCGCCGCGCGACTGCTTTGATCTGCAAGACGCTCCAGGCCGCGGCCGCGGCTGCGGCTGCGGTTTCGCCTACGCCTGCGGGCTACGCCTACGGCACGAGAACCACGGAGTTGATCGGCGTCATGTCGTACGGCGCGAAGTCACTGGTCTCCCGGGCCACTTGGGAGCAGTTGATGCCGTTGTACCCGACAGCGCTTCCGGCCTGAGGCGCCTGGCGATGTCGGTCAAAACCAGGAACGGCTGGAGGTTCAGACACCGATTCGGCGCATCCACCAGGGGAGGTCCTGGGGTGCGAAGGGATTTTTGAGCGTGCGGTCAAGGACGCGTTCGTCTGCGGGGCCGATGGCTGCGCTCAGCTCGCGTCGTGCCTCGCGCCTGAGGACACGGCGTGTGATCTCCAGCAGGGAGCGGACGTGGCAGTCGCCGTCGCGGAGGCCCGTGTCATCGCGTTCGTAGAACCGGTCGGCGGCCTCGCGTGGCCGTCGGACATCCGCATTCCAGCGGCGGAACGCGTGTGCGACCTCGCCTGCGGGGAGGCCATGACCCCGTTCAAAGACGGCGATCTGCCTGTTCGCCGAGGCGGACAGTCCGCGGATCACGGGTGCCCGCCGACGGTGCGTTCGGCGTCGCGGGAGCTGCGCTCTGATCTCGCCCGGTGACCGGCGAGGCATGAACACTTCCAGTAGGAAGACGTTGGGTCGCCCCGACCCTGGAACTCGTGGGCTGCGAAGATCAAGCTCTCAGGAGCTGCTCAGCTGACCGGCTGCGCGGCCTTCGTCGACCGAGCAGGACCACGAGGCCGGAGCCGGCCAAGGTCAGGATGGCGAACGAGCTCATGAGCAGTCGCTTCATTTCCAGGTCCCTTCAGCTCCCGAATGCAGAGGAGTCCGTCCCCAGCGGGGGTGCGGCTGTCCGCCCGGGCCGATGTTGCCGGGGTACAGGCAAAGCTAGAGATCTTTAACGGCTGGGGTTACGGAGGTTGGGCGATTCTGGTCTTGATGGCGAGGGCATGAAGCCAAGATCGACCTGCTGCCGCAGCCGAGCACAGCACGGTTGCGAACCTTGAGCACATCACCTTGGGCTAGCCGTGGGTGCCTCGCGGAGCCATCGATCTGGGAGGTCGGCGGCAGGCTGTCAATCGCTGCCACCCCATTGCCTACGGCGTCTACGATGTGGCGTCCGCACCGAGCGGACCCAGACGGCCATCGACGACAGCGCCGGCCTGGCGGGCGGCCTCGCCGGCGCGGGCAACGGCGCCGAGACCGGGGCGGAAGTCGGCTTCGTCGGCGGGCCGGTCGGGACCGCGGTCGACGGCGTCGTGGGCGGTGGCCTCGGTGCGTGGTCGGCATCGGCAGCGGCGGGGGCACATTGTGGACGGGATCGAGGATGTGTGCAGATGAGGACCTGGCTGGAGGGGCTGTTCACAAGGGGACGGCGCCGCACCTCGGATGAGACCGTGCCGGCGAGCCGGGCGGAGATCTCGCCCGAGGAACGGGCGGTTCTGCTGGTCGGAATCCTCGACGACCCCACGGCGCGCGAGGATGAAAAGTCCGACGCTGCCATGAACCTGGAGTTTTTCTCCGGGCCGCTCGTCGAATCGGGCCTGATCCGGATCATCCGCGCCGAGGACTTCACCAGCGTGCTGGCCCAGGAGTGTGCGGAGTCCCTCGGCGGGATCTGGGCCAGGACCGGCCTCGTGGACCGCGCCTTCATGACGGAGTTGCGGGGTCAGGCGAAGAACGAGGTCTTCGGCATCCTCGGTAGCCGTGCCCCGCACCTGCTGCCCCCTGGTGCCTTCTAGAAGATCTTCAACGGCTGGGTCAGGGAGGTTCGAGGTCGAGCCTGGTCTTGGCGATGAGGCCCTCGACGAGGCGGGGGCGGCACTGCATCCGTTCGAGCCGTGTCTTCACCAGCTCGGTGAGCTGGTCAAGGCTGTGTTCGGTGAGGTCGGCCAGCGACCTTCAGGTGAGACCACACACCCTCGACGGGGTTGAGCTCGGGAGCGTACGGCGGCAGCTGGTAGACGGTCAGCCACAATCGGGCGGCGATCAGCTCGCGCATGGTGCGGCTGACGTGCGTGTCTAGATTGTCCCAGACGAGCACGATCGGTCGGTCGAGCTGTTGGTGCGCGGCATCCAACAGGCGGGCGTAGTCCGTCTCGGTGAAGCCCTTGCCACGGTCCTTGGCAGGACCTCGGTCGGGGTGGATGCGGTAGATCAACCGCGGCCGGTGGCCGGCTTTGGCGCAGATCAGCGCAGCCATGGAGACACGTTCGGCGCCCCCGGCGGTGACCCGCACCACCCGGTGTGGCCTCGGCGGCCCGAGGTGCGGCCCTTGGGCGGCCTCAGGCCCCGGCCGGCTTCGTCCTCGAAGCAGAGCCAGGCGCCCAGGTCCGCCGCCGTCTTTTGGGCCGCCACTGCGGCGTCGACCTGTTCCTCTCGCCCAGCTGTGGGCTGAACTGCGCCTGTAATCCAGGTGGTTGCCTGGCGTACCACCAGGGGTGTAGCTGTGGTCGTAAGCTGGGTGGAGTGATTTTTTTCCTGGCCTGGTGCGCCCCCTCCCCGGCATGGGAAGGCCGGGCCCGTCGCTTCCCCGTGGTGACGGACCCGAGCTCTTTCAGCGCACTGCTTCCCCAGGCGTCGCGAACCCTGTTCGTCAGGGAGTGAGGGTGTACACCTTGCAGTCGGCGCAGCCCTTGTGCTGAGAGGACCGGATATCGGAGGGCGTGTCTATCCGTGCGCGACGGGAGTTGTGCACCCAGCTGCTCCAATTGCCGCCCGCGTTGACCCTTACCCAGGCGTCTCCTGCGCAGGAACCGTCGGTTCCCTTAACCGTGAAGGCGTACCTCTTGTAAACTTGTGCTCCGTAGGTGGTGCCGCAGCTTCGTGTCCAGCTGGCCACCTCGTCGAGTGCGTGCGAGGGTGCTGCGGTGGCCGGGGTCACGGCGAGACCCCCGCCGAGGACCGCGAAAGCGGCGGCGAGGGCGATGCGCTGGCGTACTTCGTTCATCTTGTGGAGACCTTCCGGTTGTGGCGGGGTGGCGGAGCGAACTGCGCCACCCCTCCCCCTGAGTGGCTCCCCGCGAGCGAACCGGGGAGGATGCGGCGACGTGATGCTTGACGAGTTCATCGGTTTCTTGGCATCCCGCGCACTACGCAGGACGGGGGCCCAAGGGCGTTGTTGCCTGCCTGATGAGCCTGTCCCACCCGAGCGGGAACGGGCGAGGTGTTTCAACCTGGCTTGAATCACGGGCTGTTCGGACAATCGCCGGCGATCGCCAGGCATGGCTGGAGCATGGGGGAAGCAGTGGTCTACCGGATCCATTTCACCGCCGAGGACCTGGCCCGGACCCGGGTGGCCGAATCGCCGAGGCCGATGCTGGAACTGACCAACGCGGTACGGATTCTGCAGGACCGGAATCAGCCGGTCCGCTACGACGCATGGCGACGGCGGTCCTTTGCCCGGTTACCGCCCGAGGCGCGTCTGGCCCTCGATCTGATCCCGTCGCGCGGATGGACACCGGACTTCCTGGCCCGGGTGCAACCGGGCAGCCCACAGGATCTGCTGGAACAGATCCGTTCGACCTCACGGAAAGAGATCCGTCAGACCCTGGCAGATCTCGCGGAACGCCAGACGCTGCCGTCCTGGACCCGGCGGCTGGACGATGACCCACTCGTGCTGCAGCAGCTGGCCGACAGCATGCGTCTCCTCCACACGACGGTCATGGCGCCGTACTGGCCCCACGTGGTGACCGACCTGGCCGCCGACCGTGCCGTTCGGATACGTGAACTGCTCCACGGTGGCGTCGAGCGCCTGCTGACCGGGTTGTACCCGCCGCGTATCCGGTGGAGAGCGCCGACGCTGGAAGTCGCCATGGCTTCCGGCATGCAAGGCGATCTGCTGCTGGAAGGCCGGGGGCTGCTGCTGGTGCCTTCACTGTTCGGGTCGCAGTCACCGGTCATCGACCCCGATGCCGAGCCCCAGCCCTTCCTGACCTACCCCGCCAACTTCGGTGCGGCCCTCACCCCCCTGACCCCCTTCTCCGCAGACTCCGCGGCCGCAAGCGCACCCGAGGCTCTGACCGCGCTGCTGGGCCGGACGCGCGCTGCAGTCCTCCATGCCATCGCCACGCATCCCGGATGCAACACGGCCGAACTCGCTGCTGTTCTGGGCATCGGCCCCTCCGGAGCCAGCCAGCACGCCACCGTCCTACGACAGGCCGGACTGGTCACCACCCTCCGGCACCGCAACAGCGCGGTGCACACCCCCACCAGCACCGGGCTCAGCCTCCTCATGCTGCACGATTGAAGACCGCCGCAGGCGGGCGCCACCCTGGGAAGGCGGCGGCAGAAGCGCCCCGACGCAACTTTTCGCTTCCCCTGGAAGACCGGCAACATCGCGGAGGGCGCCCCGAGCGTCGTCTCGGTCAGCGCGGTGAAGGGCGACAGGGCTCAGTGCGGCTCCGCCTATGGGCTGGCGTGACCACTGCCGCTCCCGCCGCGGACACCTGATGCTGACGCGGCCGGTCGTGACGGTGCAGTAGGCCTTTTTGGTGCGGCACCTCTCCGCCCACCTGGGCGAGGTCTGGCGTGGGCGCCTGGAAGGCCGAGGCTGCCGCTGATGCGGTTGCGCGCCCTCATCTCGGCGGTTCGGCGGCGGGCGCAGACGCACACATCGCCGATCGGGTTCGTATCTCGGTGGGAGGTCCGGGGCGTGCGCCGGGCAGGGCCGAAGCCGGCTGAGGCAGTCAGCCCGCTGACCGGCGGGCTGCGGAATGGCTCCTCGGTCCTCGCCGGCCGAATGTGGACCAGGCCCGACGCCCGCCCTGGTGTGGCACTACCACGCACCCCTGGCTCCCGTGGTGGTGCCCCGTTGGGTGCGGTCCCGGCCCGCGCGGCCGGTCTCCTCGGTCAGGCCATGATCGCCCCGTCCGAATGCGCGCGGGTGTGATCACCGCCTGATCGGAACGCCGGACTTCCTGGACCTGCTGCTCCGGGGAACCCATGGGCCCCGGGAGTGGGGTCGTGCCGCGGGGAGGCGTGCGGCACACGATGCCGTGCTGCGCTCGTTCCCACCCGGATCAGCCGGCCGTCGAGGTCGTCTGAACAGTCCAATGGATGCGTCAGCTGCGTCCATGTGAGCGGGACGAACAGAGGACTTGAGAGAGTGTCAGGTCCATCATGCCTGTTCGGAGGCGGTTTCGGTAGGACCCAACGCACGTCCGTGAAACCTTGTCGCGGCCGATTTCGTTCGCGAAACTCGTCGTCATCCACTCTCCGATCAACGTGTCGGCAGCCCTGCCTGGCTGTCGGTGCGATCGCCGTGCTGTCGCACTGTGTGACGTGCACGGCCGGGGGTGGCGGGACGAAGGGGGATCAATGGATCAGGACATGGTGGTGCTGGCGAGGGTCAGGCTGCTCAGTGCCAACCGGCGGGTGGTGCGCGGGGCTGAGGGACTGTGGATCTACCGCCTTCTGACGCAGGTCGAGCCGGAGGTGTACGGGTCGAAGCTGGCGTACGTCCTGGTGGAGGCGAGCGCGTCGCCGTTGGTGGGGGAGTCGCCCGAGCGACGGTCGGCGCTGTTGGACGAGGCCGTGGAGGTGGCGAAGGCTCTCAGTACGGGGAATCCCTACCGGTCGAAGGTGCTGGCCAGGGCCCTGGCCGCGAGGCAGCGGGAACTGGAGGGCCGTCCGACGGAGTCGCTTGCGTTCGAGGGGCGGGAGCTTCGGGCGGCTCTTCAGGAGGAGCCGCGGCAACGCGCATGACCGTGTGAGTGTCGGGAGTCTGCTCCTCGGACGGTGGAGACGGGAGGATCCGGTGGCGCTGTCTGCAGCGAGCGGCGCCTGACTCCTTGGAAGTACGGCGCGCAGCGTGGGGTTCGACCGTGGTGGGACCCCACGCTCGATCTGCTCGCCGGGCCGCGGGCCACCCTTGTCCGCGAAGTCTTGCGCCTGCAGAAGGAAGCCGGTACACAGTGCCGAGCACGGTGGGGGCTCGCCGTACCTGACCCCGTTTGCGGGACATATGTACTGCAGTATTCGTGCCTGATGACACTGCACCACGTCTGTCGACCTCCGTAGGCTTGCGGCATGTTCAAATCCCACAAACCAGGGTCGGACGACGCCTGGGAAGGCATCGTCGAGGACAAATCGCGGGGCATGGTCGATGGCGCGAACATGTACCACTTCATCAAACTGAGGCGTGCAGACGGCCAGTCCATGAAGGTGCGCATCGACCGTGGGCTGTGGAAGTCGATCGCGATCGGCGACCGCATCGTGAAGGAGCCGGGGAGCGGCCCAGCCAAGGCTTAGAAGTTGTCTCACGTGGCAGGTTTCGGGCGCTTCTTCCAACAGCTGCTCGTGGCCCGTGCCGGTGAGTAGGCGACTCCCGCGTCTCGGCGTGGGGGCAGGTGTCAGCCAGCCTTGGCGGGTTCCTGGGCGCATGCTCGGTCGGTGGTGAAGCGGTAGGAATCGGTCCCGGTCTCGATGGCAGCGTCGTCAGGGCACGTCCACCAGGCTTACCGGGATGGAGCACCAACTCGGCTCGCTGGGCCTGGTGCTACACACGGCAGTCCTCTGGACGACCCGGTACACCGACGCCGCCGTACGCCGCCGTCGCCCAGCTGCGCGCGGAGGGCCGCGAGATCCGGGACGAGGATGCGGCCCGGCTGTCCCCGCTCAAGCACAGGAATCTGAATGTGCTCGGCCGCTACCACTGCAACCCCTCCCAGCCGGTCGACGGGTTGCGGGCCCTGCGTGACCCGGACACGGTCGACCTCGATGACGATGACGATGACGATGACGACGGCGCGGAGGACTGAGACGCGTCCGGGGCCGACAGACGGCAGCGGCCGCTGCTACGGCGGCTTTCCAGGGCCTTATCGGGGGATGTCGATCAGAACGCGGCCGCGGCCGCCGGCGTCGACGCGGTCGTGGGCCTTGGCGATGTCGGCGAGCGGGTAGCGGTCGCCGATCTCGACGGTAAGCGCGCCGACGGCGGCCGCGGAGGTCAGATCACGGGCGGCCTGGAGTCTGGCGTCGGCGGGGAAGTCGTCGCTGCCGATCAAACGCAGGGTGACGTTGTTGAACAGCAGGGTCCAGAAGGGGATTTCGGTGCGGTCGGCGCGGGTGGCGTAGGCGGCGATGACCGCGCCGTTGGCGGCGACGGCGTTGTCGAGTTCGGCGTTGTCGGACAAGGACACCTCGATGATCCGGTCCACACCGGCGGGGGCGTGGGCGCGGATCTCGGCGGCCGGGTCGGCGGCGTCGAGGGCGACGGCGTGGGAGATGACCGCCGGATCGACCCGGCCCAGGTCGGCTGTGCGGCGGACGGTGCCGATGACGGCGGCCCCACCCCAGGCGGCGAGTTGGGCTGCCAGCGAGCCGACCCCGCCCAGGGCCCCGTTGACCAGGACGACCTTGCCCTCGACGGGGCCGTCGGCGAACACGCTGCGGTGCGCGGTGATGCCGGGGATGCCCAGGCTCGCGCCGAGATCGTCGGAGAGGTGGTCGGGCAGCGGGACGGCGAGGCCGGCGGGCACGACTGTGTACTGGGCGGCGGTACCGAAAGCCCGGTAGGACTGGGCGCCGTACACCCACACGCGCTGCCCGCCGCAGCGCTCGTCGACTCCGTAGCCGACCGCGTCGATCACGCCGGCGCCGTCGCTGTGCGGGATCACCCGCGGGTAGGGCATGCCGGAGCCGGTCCAGCCAGTGCGCTTCTTGGTGTCGCCGGGGTTCACCCCCGAGACGGTGACGCGGACCCGGACCTCGCCAGGGCCAGGGGCGGGGTCGGGCAGTTCACCGACCTGCAGTACTTCGGTGGCCCGGCCTTGTGCGTCGTACCAGGAAGCGAGCATGGGGGCGCCTTTCGTTGTCTGTCAGCTCGCCGATGCGTCGAGCGGGGAGGAGGCGTGTGGGTCGCGCGTGGGGCCGGGCTCGGGGGTGAGCATGTCCAGCCCGAGGGACTCACGGATCCAGGTTCGTTCGGCCTGGCTGGTGGCGCGGGCGGTGAGCAGCATGCCGCGCCGGTAGGGGTCTGCGACCTCCTCGGCGCGCAGCGGCTTGTCTCCGTCGTAGAAGAAGCTCGCCGATTCCTCCAGGAAGGCGAGCCGGCGCCTGAGCACCGCGTGCTGGTCGGCCACGTCCGGGAGCAGGGAGAGGAAGGCCAGGATCGTGAACCAGCGGGGGAAGTCGGTGAGTTCGTGCTCGGCCGGCTCGCGCAACCGCCGGAGCATGTCCTCGCGGCCGGTGTCGGTCAGGTTCAGCACATACCGGCCGCCTCCTGCTTCCGGCGCGGGTCGCCGCTGAATCAGTCCGGCCTTGGTCAGGCGGTTGATCGCCGGGTAGAGGGTGCCGTCGCTGACCGGCCGGCTGTATCCGGTGAGGTGCGTGATGCGGCGGCGCAGCTCGTGTCCGGGAAGGGGGCCTGCGGCCAGGAAGCCGAGTATGGAGAGTTCCAGCATCCCTTCATGGTGTCACATCGAAACGAGGTTCACATCGATTCGATGTTATGGTCGTCGTGGTCCTGCCGTTCGCTTCGAACACCACCACGCAGGCAGAGAGGCAGAGGCAGATGGCACCGCAATCCGTTGAATCAGTGATGAAGCGCTTCGTCGAGTTCATCAACACAGCCGACGAGGACCTTGCCCGGGAGGTCATCGCGCCCGACGCGGTGTTCCACGCACCCAGTCACGCTGAACCGCTGCGGGGCCCTGAGGGCTACCTGGAAATCATCGCGATGATGCGCAGCGCGTTCCCCGACGTCCGGTGGACGCTGGAGGAGAGCATCACCGAAGGCAGCACGGTGGCCGCACGGTTCACCATGCGCGGCACTCACGAAGGCGAGTTCTTCGGCATCCCTGCCACCGGCAGCAAGATCGCGGTCCAGGCCATGAACTTCTACTGCCTGGCCGATGGACGCATCGTCAAAGAGCGGGGTCAGCCCGATCTCCTCGGGCTCATGCAGCAGATCGGCGCCGTTCCGGCGCCGTGAGGCAGACGGTCGCCTCCTCCTCCCGCGCAACCGTCCAGGTCCGCGCTGCCGCCCTTCCGCAAAGCACATCATGGAATCCCTCGCACCCGCACCCGCACCCGCGCCGCCCGCTCAGGCGACAGCCGTCCTGCCCCGGTCCTCCTTCTGGTGGCGGCCCTGTCCACCGTCCAGGAGTGGTACGACTTCACGCTGTACCTGTACATGACGCATCCCCTTCCTGTTCGGCGCGCTGCTCGCCGTCACGGTGCTGATCGCCCGCTCCACCATGCGCGAATCCCCCGCCTTCGAGCAGCAGCCCCCGCCCGGCGCCGAGGGCGCGGGCCCACTGATGACCACTCTGCGCAGCCAGCGCCCCGCGCTCTACCGGACGTTCGCGATCTCGGCGCTCGGCTCGGTGACGTACTACGTCGGCATCAGCTACGTCCCCACCTACCTCGGCGCGGTCAGCGGCTTCAGCGAGTCCGACGCCCTGTGGCTGTCGACCATCGCGGCCCTCGTCGTCATCGTCGTCACGCCGTTCGCGGGCGCCCTGTCCGACCGGGCCGGCCGCCGCCCCGCACTCACGCTCTTCGGCGCCCTGGCGGTGATCCTGCCGCCGGCCATGTTCGGCCTGATGACCCAGAGCAGCTTCGCCGCCGCACGGACCGGCGCGGTCGTCCTGGCCTGCGTGGCGGGCGGCATCAGCGCGGTCGCGGCCTCCGCGATCGCCGAACAGTTCCCCGTCGCCCAGCGCCTGAGCGGCCTCGCGCTCGGCGCCACCGCTGCCACCGCCCTCTTCGGCGGACTCACCCCTTACGCCTCCCAGGTCCTGGTCGACTCCACCGGCTGGGCCCTGATCCCCGGCGCCCTGGTCGCAGCCACTGCCCTGGCCGTCCTGCGCCGCCTCCCGGAAACCGCGCCAGCCGTCCGTGCACCCCAGCCCGGCCCTCTCGCCCCGGAACCCGAACCGCAGTCCCGCTGAGCAGACTTCGTGCGCTGGAACCCCCTCCCCGACGCCGCCGGGCCCGCCGCACTCTTCGCCCCCGGCGCAGTGCGTACCCGGACCTTCGACACCCCGGAGTCCCTCGGCGTCACCTTCCACGAGGTCCACGCGAAGTCGATCGTCAACCGGGTCCCGGACACCCTGGTCGTCTTCACCGTCCACGGGCTCGAGCGCCTGGCCCGCAGCGGTGCCGAGCTCATGACACTGTCCACCGAGCCACAGGCTGCACGAACCAGCACATGGGTTACGTCGAGGCCGTCAACGCGGTCCGCGCCAGATCGCGTAGCCAGACGTGTGCGGGGTCGGTGTCGTAGCGCTGATGCCATGACAGGTACACTGCGGCCGGCGGAAGTTCCAGCGGCAGCGGGAGCTGGATCAGCCCGAGAACCGTGGCGGCTGAGCGCGCCGTCGATTCGGGGGCGGTGACGAGGAGGTCCGAGCCGCGCACGAACTCGAATGCGGCCCCTTCGGTCGGCGCGGACGCCACCACGCGTCGCGTGAGGCCGAGTCGCGCGAGAGCGTCGTCGAGGGCGTTGCCGAGCCTCCCGCGCCGCGAGACGGTGATGTGCTCGGCCGCGGCGTACCTCGCGGCGGTGACAGCCTTGACCCGGGTGAGCGGGTGCCCCCGCCGCACGACGATGACGTGCCGGGTCTCCGCCACTCTTTCGGCGTGGATGTCGGGTGCGGTCGGGCGGTTCGCGTTCGCCTCCAGGTCGACCTCGCCTCGACGCAACTCGGGTGTGTCGATGCTCGATTCCGCGAGGAAGCGCACACGCACGCCCGGCGCCTGCCTGCGTACGGCCGTGAGAAGCGCGGGGCCGCCGAGTGCGACGAGCGAATCGTGCCAGCGGAGTGTGAAGGTGCGCTCGAGCGTCGTCAGGTCGAGTTCGCGACTCGGCGCCAGCACGCCCCGGACCTGCTGCAGCAGCTCGTGCACCTGCTCGCGGACGGCGATCGCGTAGGGCGTCGGTGTCATCGTGCGCCCGGTACGCACCAGGATCTGATCCCCCGTCGTGCGCCGGATCCGGCCGAGGCTTCGACTCATCGCGGGGGCGGTGACGTGCAGGCGCTCAGCAGCTCCGGCCACGCTGCCTTCCTCCAGGAGCGCATCGAGCGCCGCAAGCAGGTTCAAGTCCAATTGCATGAGAGTCATCCTAGGCGTGCTTTACATGCACTTGTAGTTAATGGTGCGCTCTCCTACCTTCGAGATGCGGGAGCGAGAGAACACGGGGTTCGCCCGGTCCGCCTCACCACGCCCTTTCAGATGGGAGCACAGCCATGCCCGATTCGATTCAGACCACCGGGATTCCTGCAACCGCCGGTACCGCGTCGGACGCCGACCTGCTCGCGCAGACCGCGAACGCCGTGCGCGCGGCAGGTTCGGCGCTGCGGGCGCGGTTCGGCGAAGTGGTCCGCTACCGGACCCGCGAAGAACTGATGCGCGCGCTCGCCGCCAACGACGACTTGGCCCTCGACATCCTTTGCCCCCGCCTCGAACTCCTCCGCCCGGAGGCCCGCTTCGTGGAGGACGAACTCGCGGGCGGGGCGCTGCCTTCCGGCGAATGGTGGGTCCTGGATCCGGCCGAAGGCAACGTCAACCATCTGCACGCCCTGCCGGAATGGGCGGTCACCGCCACACTCGTGCGCGACAACCAGCCGGTGCTCACCGCAGTGCACCTGCCGTTGAGCGGTGAGACCTACACCGCACTCGCCGGCGCGGGAGCGCACCTCGACGGCCGCCCGCTGCACGTGTCCCGGACCACGGATCTCGGCCTGGGCATCGTTGCCACGAGCCAGGCCAGGCCGGACGAGGACGAGGGGGTCGTACGGCGCATCGGCTCCTCGATCACCGCGATGCTCTTCGGCGCGCTCGTGGTGCGGACGTCCGTGCCCGCCACCCTGCACCTGCTGCACGTGGCCGCCGGCCGGATCGACGCCTTCTGGCAGTTTGCCGGAGCCCGCGCGGACCTGCTCCCCGGGGCGCTGCTCGTCGCCGAGGCCGGCGGGCGGATAACCGACGCCGACGGCCGCCCCTGGACCCCGGAGAGCGAGAGCTTCCTGGCCGCCGCGCCCGGCGTGCACACCGAAGCCGTCACCACCCTCTCCCGCTGAGCCCCACGACAAAGACAAGCACCGGAAGGATCACATCAACATGACCATGATCGCCGTTCTCGGAAACGGCCGCGTCGGCGGCAGCCTCGCCCAGGCCCTCACCCGGGCCGGGCACGAGGTGACCGTGGCGGACCGTTCACCGGGCTCTGCCTCCGACGCCGCCCGGGCAGCGCAGATCGTCATCAACGCCACACCGGGTGCCGGCTCGCTGGACCGACTCGTCGCGCTGCGCGAGGAACTGCAGGGCAAGATTCTCGTAGACGTCTCCAACGCCACCGTCGACGGACCGGACGGATTGCCGGCCGAGTTGCTCTACCCCGGCTCGAGCCTCGCGGAGCACCTTCAGGAAGCCCTCCCCGGCACGCGCGTCGTCAAGACGCTCAACACGATGCTCCACACCGTGATGACCGCGCCCGCCGCGCTCAGCCAGGCGCCGACCGCTTTCCTCTCCGGCAAGGACCCGGAGGCCAAGCAGGTCGTACGCGGGCTTCTCGGCGACCTCGACTGGCGGCAGGAGTGGATCACGGACCTCGGTGGCATCGAGACCGCGAGGGCCGCCGAGGCCGCGATCCTCTTCGTGCCCCACGTGATCCGATCCAGCGGATTCGCGCCCTTCGCAGTCTCGATCACCCGCTGAAAGCCCGACGCGACTCTTCCTGAGGACGTGGCCTGCTGCTCACGGCGGAGGCCACCGGCGGCCTGCCGGGTGCAGGCATCGCCTCTCTGCGGGGTGACCTGTCTGAGACGATGCCTCCTGCCTGTCACCGCCGACCGAAAGACTCACTCCATGGTTGCGAAGCTGCCCCTGCAAAGCCCTCGTTGGCGTGACCTTCACGGTGTGACGGCGGCCGACGTGGGAGCGCTCGTGGAGCAGATGACGTCCACGGCCGCCACCGCCACCGCCACCGGCGACGCATGGCGGCAGGCCTGGACGTACATGACCGACGGCCTGACAGACGACGGAACCGTGTTCGACGGGGCCTACGCGGCCCTTCCGTACGTCGTCGAGGCGGCCGCGGACCTGCCGCCGGTGCAGTCCGTGGATTTCTGGGTCGACCTGGGATTCCTCGTGACCGCGGAGGACAGGCGCCCCGTCCCCGATGATCTTGAAGAGGGGTTCGACGCCGCACTGCGTCTGGCCGAGCGGGCGGCCGTCCGAAGCCTTCTCGCCGCAGGGCGCGAAGGGAGCGTTACCGCGCAGGTCCTCGCCCACCTCGCACTGTCCTGTGCGGCCTTCGCCGGTCACCACACCGCCGCAGCGTTGTGGCAGCTTGTCGCCCCGCGGGAAAACGGCCTCATGCTGGTGTGTCCCGGGTGTGAGAGCGATACCGAGATGCCCGAGTTCTTCCGGGACCCGGTGCGTCCGGCTTTCGAGGCTCCGGGACTGCCTGCTCCCACGTCTGTCCGCCAGGGAGAGCACCCGTGGGGCGGGATCGCCGCCGCGTTGCAGGACGAGGCGTTGGGGGAGGGGTGGGAGCCCTTCCTGCGGGTGGCGCGTGAGGTCGCGGCGGCGGGAGTACCTCCTGAAACACCGGGGCAGGCCGTCCTGTGCCTGGTTGCCGGCGTGGTCGCGGTCGGGGGCGCCTCGCAACGGGCCGGGAAGGAGTGGGCCCGCGAACTGATGCTGCTCACCGGGTACTTCCGCTGCTGGGACTGCGAACGGACCTGGTCGATCGCTGACGGGTTGGCGGAGAGCCCTGGCGGTGCGCGCCCCCAACAGCCTCCGACCGAGGCGGCCACGTACGCCGACGGGTCGGCCGCCCCGGGGGAGCCGCCGGCCGGACGCGCAGGTGAGACGGCGCCCCGGATCCGGCAGGAGGGGGACGCCCTGCTCACGGGCCAGGGCACAGCCTCGGGCCGTATCACGGTGTTCTCTGATCCCGTGCCCGGTCCGTTCGGGGGTGTGGACTCCTTGGCGGTGATATCCCGCCCCGGCCGGCCGACGCTAGTGGCCGGCGCCGGGGGCGGGGGCGTGGTGTGCCTGTGGGACATGGCCGACGGTCGACTCGTCCATGGGCCTCTTCCGGGGCATCCTGACCGCGTCCGCTCGCTGACGACCCTGCCCCTGCCCGATGGCCGGGTCCTCCTGGCGAGCGGAGGCGACGCCGGGACCCTCGCATGGTGGAATCCGGTCACGGGGCAGTCACTCCGTGAACCGGCGGGCAACTGGCTCGGCGGGGTGACCGGGATGTGTGCCGCGATCGTCCCTGACGGTCGGACCCTGCTCGTCACCGCCACCCCCCGAGGCGCGGTCCGGCTGTGGGACCCGCTCACCGGTGAGTCCGTCGGGCGCCTCAACCCCTATGGCAGTCCGATCCAGTCGATCGCCGCCGTCCCGATCTCCGCCGGCCACACGCTGGTCGCGGCCTCGGACACCGCGGGCCGCCTGCATGTGTGGGATCCGGCCGTCGACGACCCCTGGGAAAAGGGTGCGGCCGTCCAGCTGAGCGCACGTGCGCTCGACGATGCCGACCACCGTGTGGCAGCCGTGGCGGCTGTGCCCGCTCCCGGTCGAACGGTGCTGGCCACGGGCGACAACCATGGCGTGGTCATGCTGTGGGACCCCGCCACCGGCGCCCCGATCGGCGACGGCCTGCCCGCCTCGACGGGGACCGCCGGCCTGCCGGTCATCACCGGCACCACCCTGCAAGGCGGTCGCACCGTCCTGGTCGCCGGCAGCAGTCAGGGTCGCAGGCTGCGGGTCTGGGAACCGGAGACCGGTGCGCTGCGACACATCGCCCTGGACGTGACGATCACCTGCCTGGCCACCGCAGGACCGGAGCTGATCGTCGGACACGACCGTGGAGTCCTCAAACTCCCGCTCACAGGACTCTGACCGTTTCGCTCCGGTGGGACCTGCGGAACCCACCCGTCGGGTGAGACCGCACGCAACCCACGAGTCGGAGCGAGGAGGCGCGGTGTCGGCGCGACCGTCGGCACCGACCCGACCTCACGTACGGACGGCCGCCGGGGGGCGAAGCGGCCGTAGGAGCCGCTGCCGGCCCACCGGAGTGACACCGATGACTATGCAGGTGCGCGCGGTTCCCCGTCCTGGACATGCATGTGGTTGATGGCGGCTTTGAGCTGCAGCCAGGAGGGATCGGTCGAGGTCGCGGTCGTCACCGCCTCCAGATCGTCCGGGCCCCAGGTACGAGCTCCGTCGGTGACGACGAGGTGCGATTCGAGGTCGCCGTCGTCAGGGATGACGGAGGTGGCCTCCAAGAAAGCGGCGACTGCTGCCGTCGACGTATCGGCCCCCGTGTCCAGGGGCTCCGCGCAGGCGACCGGCACGGACACGAGTGCGAGGTCGCCTGCGCCGCCGGCGATGACGAGTCCGCCTGTCGCAGTGGTGCCGAGCGCGGTGACCGGGAGGCCGGCGAGCACGTCGTGCTCGACCGCCTGCCGGGTCTCGAGGTCGACTTCGATCAGAGAACCGGTCGGAGTTCCGATCCAGAGCACAGCAGCGTGCGGTGCGAACGCGATGTTGTGCCGCGACCAGGCCCGCATTTGGTCGAGCCACTCCTGCGGGTATGGGTAGCCGGGGCTCGGGTCGCCGAGAGCGGTCGCGAGAACGCGGTGAAGTGAAGGGAACTCGAATACCTGCAGAGAATTCCCGTATGCGTCGCCGCGGATCGCGAGATGACGTCCGTCCGTGCTGAAGACCGGCGTCTCATAGCCGTCGGCATCGAGTATCAATGCCCGGCGAAGGACCCGCATCACGGCGGCCGGGTTCTCCTGATCGACCCGCGCGAAGAGTCCGAACGTCGCGCCTTGATCGCTGGCCAGCGTGGCCAGCAGCCCCCCTGCGGGATGCTCTGCCACCCCTGTGTCCCAACGTGGCCCGGTGCTGACGGTTCCCGACACGAGGTCGATTACGTCGGAGCTCTCCCAAGCGCTGTCCGCATCAGAGTTCGAGGACGGCGATGCCCACAACGTGCGACCGTCAGGGCTGAACGCCAGACTGCGATAGCGGGCGGCGGCGGGAATGCCGTCCGGTGCGCTGAGCCCGGCAGGAGTCCACTGCAGCACGTGGTCCTCGCCGGCCACGACGAGCAGTGGCAGGTCTGGATGCCATGCCGCAGCGGGTGTCCGCCGCGCGCGGTCCCAGCCGATGGAGTCACCGTACGCACTCGACTCGGCGCCGATGGAGGCGAGTTCGCGCAGCCGGCCCGCCTCGCATGCCCAGACGTGCACCGCAGGGCGCTCCGAGTCCCAGCCGGCCACCAGGGGCAGCCGCGGATGGCAGGCCAACCGCTCGACCGGACGTCCGCTACCGACCCGCACCTGGGATATGACCTCGACCTGTGCAGCGTTCACCCCTACACCGTAGTCGGCGGTGGCTCGCGGAACTCCTGATGGTCGGGGTCCGCCTCGTCGTATACGGCCGCGTCCTCCAGCGATTCAACACGCCCCCGTGGGAGCCGGGCCGAAAGCGTCGGCGAGGCTGGTCAGGATGGAGCCGGACCAGCTGTTCTCCCCGAACACGCTGACCGGCATGGCGAGCACCCCGCACTCGCGCCGGAGCGTCTCTGCTGGAATGCCGACCGGGAAGAAGTAGTTGCCGGGACAAGTCCGGCTCGCCGTGGGAATCGCTCCGAGCACGTCGTCCGGCAACCGTTCGAACAGCCGCTCGGCCCGCGCGGCCAGTTCATCGGCGACCTGCCGGGGCACATTGCTGTGCTCGGTCAGCAGACGCTCGGCGAGCCTCAGTTGGGCCGACGTCGGCGGCTCCGCCCGGAACGCTGCGGCCAGTTCGGTTTGCGCCGGCCCGAGCAGGACCACGCCGAACGTGCGTGGCCACAGCCACCCCTTGGTGACCGAATGCAGGAGGACTGCGGCACCCGTGTCCAGCAATCGCCGTGTGCCGGCAGCGAACGGGGCTCCCAGGTCGTAGACGCCGTCGATCAGCACGCGGCGGCGCGGTGACTCCCGCAGCCACGACATCAGCGCGGCGCACTCGGCATCGGACAGGTATCGGCCGAGCGGTTTGCTGGGGTTGGCGACCAGGAGGTATTCGGGGCGCCGGTCCGCCGGCGGCGTCGGCAGGGCCGGGGCCGGCAGCGTCGGGTAGGACGCCGGCTCCAGTCCCGCAGCGCGGGCCAGCTCGAAGTAGACCGGATACACGTCACTGGGCAGCCACAACCGCGCCTGCACGGCGTGCAGCCGGCGGAACACCACACTGAGCCCGTGCCGGACCCCTCGACAGACCATGGCCCGGCCGGACCACTCCTCCGGCAGCTCGAAGCGCCGCAGCCAGGCACGCGCGAGATCGCACCGGTGCACCGTACTCATGTCGGTCGGCGGTTCCGGTCGCATCGGAGCGAGCGCCCGGTACACGTTGGTCTCGGCGGCGTCCAGAAGCGACGCGGAAGCACTGAGCTCCCGCTGCCGGAAGTCCTGGAACTCCTCGAACCTCATGCCACTGCGCCTTCCCGCACGATCTCGCTGGCCCGGTCTTCCAGGGAGGCGTAGCAGCGCCCGTCGGCCATGACGTTCCAGCTGCGCGCGATCCCGTTGGCGCGTTCCCAGAGCAGGCTGGGCTCGGTGTAAGCGGCGATCCGCATCGGCCGTCCGTCCCAGCTGCCGTGGTAGACCGGCGCGCCCCAGGGCAGACGGCTCGCCAGTGCGAAGCCGTGCTGCTCGGCGAACCGGGTGACTATGGACAGCGAGACCTGGTGCTCTCGGCTCCAGACGTTGGCGGTGCGGTCGAAGTAGAGCGACTCGGTACTGGTGGAGACGTAGAGCTCTTTGAAGCAGACCTCCTCGACATGGAGGGCCGCGGCCCACGAGAGGTAGTCGGCGACCGCGGCCGCGTCGGCGACGCCGCCGTGCTGGAGCACGCAGATCAGCCTCGTCCGCAGCCCCGGCCAGCGGTCACGTTCCACGCGCCAGGTGTCGATCACCGAGCTCACCGGAGTACGCAGCATCATGAGCCGCTCGTTGACGGCGTCGTCGTGATGGTGCCGGGAGACCGCCAGCACGCTCAGACCCGCGGTGTCCAGGGCTGCGAGGCGGTCGGCCCGGTCGGAGTGCGGGCCTTTCGCCAGGGTGTGCGCGTTGGTGATCAGGACGACCTTCGGGAAGGCCGCCGAGCAGGCGGACACCAGTCGCAACTGCTGGTCGAACGGTATGAGGGTGGGTTCCCCGCCGCCGGTGATCACTGCGCGCTCGGCGCCCGCCCTACGGGCGCGCTCCAGCCAGTGGGCGACCGCGTCCCATGGGACCCTTGCCGGCGCCTGGTCGCTGGAGATCGAGGCCGAGGAGAAGCAGAACGAGCACCTGGCCTGGCACGCGGAGGCGACCGGCAGAAGCGATATCGAGCGCGGTCGCGTGTCGGCGTAGCCATGCAGCGTCGATCCGTGCAGCTGCAGGGAGGCGGCCATAGCGTCCTCGACGGTTGTCGGACGCAGAGCGAACCCGTCGCCTGCTTGGTCGAGCTCGTGGACTGCCGACAGGCGGATGCGATCCTCGTGCAGTTCCATGCCGAGGCCGGTCGACACGTTGGGCACCAGCGTGCCGGGGTCCACCACGGTTTCCAGCACCAGCAGCCGGTCGCCCGGTATGGCCAGACGGTCCAGCAGACGTCCTGCCTTGCCTATGCCGATTCCCAACTCCGAACGGGTCAGCAGATGGAACCGGTCGGGGTAGGTGCTCTCCGGAATACCCGCCTTGCCGTAGGCGTACGCGTACTTGTCGAAGCCCTTCGCGAAGTTCGACAGCACGATGACGTGGAAGCGCTGGTCGCCATGGTTCATCCCGTCATGATGCATGAACGGGCCTCGGATGACATGGGCCGAACTGCAGATGGAACGGGCTGTTCCGGGTTCCCATCCGGTCCGTCGCCAACCCGCGCCGGCCACGACACGGCCGCCCTCTTGCAGTGCGCGCCGCCCGCGCGCTGCACGCCCGCCGGTGACGGAAACCGTGGACCGGCCCGGTGTCGCCGACGGCCCGCCCTGTGTCACGAGCACCCGATCGCATCCCGACGCCCGACCGGCGGCGCCGGGAACGTCCTCGCGGAGACCTCGGCGGGAACCTGCCGAGGTTCCCGCCGAGGCGCCGATCAACGTCTGTGGCAACACATTCGCGTCATCGCCCTGTCGAGCCAGGCGTTCGGGAACACCCGCGTCGACCAAATGGCCCGTGCACGGGGTGCACGGGGCGCGTTCACCGTCAACTGAGGGATGCGTCTATCGAAGAGAGCGGCACGGAGAACAGCACGCGCTGTGGAATCGCCGTATCGGTGCCGGACCAGTGTCCCGAGCTGTCAGCCGCCCATTCGGTGAGTGTCCATACCTGACCCGTACTCCACCAGTAGGACATGCTCTCGGTGTGCTGGCCCCAGCAGGCATACGTGATGTCCTGCCCGCAGTTGGCGGCCGCCTTGGCTCCGCTGGTGTTCTGCCGCCACAGGATGCCGTGCTGGCCGACACCGCCGCGCGCGTCGTCGACGTAGAAATTCGGTGTGCCGCCGCTGGTGGCGCTGTGTGACAGCACTCCCTGGAGTCCGACAGCCTTCGTCTCGTACGCCTGCGAGGCGTTCACGCGGCTGCTGCTGTCCGTGGCGAGATAGCCGGGGTCGGAACCGAAGTCGTACCGCCAGATACGGGCCGGCTGCGAGCCGCCGGAAGAGAACCACTCGGTGGCGACCAGACTGTCCGGCACACTGCTGCGGTCCAGCGAGATGGACCCGAAGCACGGCAGGGAGTCGTCATCGGTAGAGGTGCAGCTCCCACCGGCGAGGCTGTACGAGCCGATGGCGGGCATCACGTACTGGTAGCCTCCGGCCGACCATCCGCCGCTCACCTTGCCGACTGTCGAGCTGTTGACGGTCGCCTGGAGGATGCGCTTCATGTCGAAGACGTACATCACGTTCTGGTCGGCGTCCTTCTCCCAGGACGTGACGATCAGCTTGTCCTGGTACCAGACCATGCCGCCCATGTGGGACTTGAGGGCGCGGTAGTCGGTGCCGCCGCTCAGCGGGACGACCGGCAGTACCCAGCGGTATTTGAAGGCACTGGGGTTGTTGGCGTCGATGAAGGCGATACGGCCCATGTGGTCGGTGGTGGTGGTGCCGTTCTGGCCCCAACCGGACAGGATGACCTTGTTGTTGCCCCACACGCCGTCGTTGTCCGCGTCTCCTGAAGAAGTCACGGACTGCGGCAGCCAGTCCTGGGTCACCGCGTCGCCGGTGTCCCAGCAGTAGGAGACCTGAGCGGTCGGCTTCACCGGCAGCGCGGCGGTCTCCGTGGCGGAGCAGTTCGCCCCGTTGCGCATGGTGTGGTTGGCACTGGCGAGTACTTGGTCGACCCCGCGGGACGTGCCCATCTCGTTCGCCAGATTGTCGAGAGAGGCAGTCGGAACGCGATGCTCGACCAGTCGGAGCTTCGCCAGCTCCGAGGAGGAGGTGACCGGGGTCAGGGCACCGGGATTGTCGCCGGGGGCCGCCGCAGCAGTGCTCGCCGGCGCCAACAGTGTGGCCACCGCCAAGCAGGCGGTGGCCACAGCGGCTCGCAGGCCTTTTCTACGCATCCTATGGATCCTTATTTGACGGGAGTTGAGGCGGAGGCGACGGCGTTTCTCAGGTGGCGCAGTCGCCTTCGTTGCTCGGGTCGTTGCCCTTGATGAGGACGGTGCCGTTTTACCCGGGTCGCTGCTGGAGCCGGGGGTGTCGAGGTACCCGCGGACGCCGTGCCCGTCCGAGCTCAGGCCGCACACCGTCAGGGTGTCGCCGGTTCTCGGTCCGTCCGGCCCAGCTGCCACCCTTGCCGGTGCCGGGGCACGCGTGTCGGCGGCGTATGAAATCCGTCCGCCGATCAGGAGACCGGCTGACCGCCAGGGCGAGTGCCCCGGCCAATCGGTATGTCATGTCTCTCTTCGGCATATCGGGTCGGTCGGGTGCAGCTCGGCACGAACTGCCGGGAGGAGCTTGCTGTGAAACGGCGTCGTCTGGCAACTCGCTCGGGCATAAAGCTACTTGCACCGTCATCAGTGTGTCATTTCGCGCGACCGCAACCGTGCACCGCCGGCTGCACTCCTGTCGTTGGCGGAGAGTCCACAACGTCCTGTGCAGAGAGTCCACTCGGCCCGCCTCATGTCGTTCGCCGGTGTATCTGTGCCGAGCGCCGTCCGGCTGCCGTCATGCGCGATGACCGTGCGCACCTCGGGTCCAAGCAGGAACAGCGCCGAGCTCGGCGGTGATCTCCGCTGCCCGAGCCGAGCTCCAGCAACGGTGCCGCCCAGTCTCGAGGAGCGGTGCCCGACGCACGCGAAATCCCGCTGTCCGTCGTCGTCGAGTTTTGGTCGTGCCGGACGTCGGCCACCAGGACGGTTCTTCCGCCGCAGCGACGGCCTCCACGTCCCGCAGGTGCCGGGCGAGGCGCCCGTGCCAGGCGGGCTCTTCGCCGGGTGCGAGAGCCGACGCGGAGCTCTTCCGGGCCGCTCGGGTGTCTGCCCTTGCCTCGTCACCGGTCCTGACCGGGCCAAGTTGCCACGAGGTCGCGGTGGCTTGCGAAGCCGGGGCCGGGAACCGTGTCCTGGACCGGCTCGCCGTTCAGCCAGCAGATGGTGAAGGTGTCGCTCTCGGTGTCGAGCACGCAGCACGTTCCGCCGCTGCTGGCGGTGAGGCCGGTGAACACGGCTCTGATGCTTGCTGACCGCTCGAACATCCGACTCATCCCGGATGTGGCTGCGGTGAACTGCAGCGACGCGTAGCGCGGGTGAAGCGCGGGCGCGAAGCGGACCGTGAGGTAGACGTAACCGATCGCGATCCTTCCCAGCTCATCGAGTTCCGAGTCCTCGACGTCGTAGAACTCGCGCACCACGTCGTCGACGCCGAACATGATGGAGGTGTCGAGGTCAAGCGCACGGCTTGTCGAGCAATCGACCGGTTCGCTCCTGAAGTTGGAGGTGAACGGGAGGATGATCTGGTCACCGCCAGGCAGGGTGACCGTGAGCGGCGGCACTCGCTGGGTTCGCGGCGCCAGCTCGGCGAGCTCGGTCAGTGCGCCGGCAACGTTCTGGGCCGGTGTAAAGATCTCGTAGCTGTAGTTGAGCCCCATTCACTCCACCCCCTGTGCACTCCACCCCTGAAGGCCGGACTGAATCTTCCCAGACGTGCCCGCGCGGGGCCTCTGCATTTTCTGGTTCCTCGCCGGCCCCCGCCGACTGGATCAGGTCCGTCAGGATCCTGCGCGACCTCTTCCGCCTGGTCGCCGACTGGTGAGGCGCCCGGGAGTTCAGCGGTGGACCAGATCCAGCGCCTGCTGCACGGTCGAGAACCACCCCTCGCACGACGTACCGCACGATGTTCCTCCTGCGTCGACCACGGCCGCCTTGCCTGGGCGCCATTTCGAGCCGCCCTTCTCCACGACGACCCGCGCACACTACGGGAGCATCGGCGTGGGTGCGTGGGTGCGTGGGTGCGTGGGTGCGTGGGTGCGTGCGTGCGTGCGAGGTGGGGTGGGAGGGGCGAGCTCGCCGCACGCGCCCCTCGACGGGTCCATCGCCTACCTCCGGACCGGAATCAGCGGTGCCCGCAAGATGTCCATCCAGCCCGGGCAAGAAGATCTGCCGCAGCCATCCGGACGTTCGGATTCTCGTCCTGCAGAAGTTCGCGGGCCGTCGCCCCGTAGGCGGCCTCGTCGTCGCTGACCTGGAGCAGGTAGACCAAGGCCCGACGTCGAACCCAGTGGTCCGGATCCTTGAGCGCCGAAGCCAGCACCCCGGCGGCGTCACCGTCGAGCTCGGCCAGGGTCCGCACCGCGTCCATCCTCACTCGCCGGTCGGGGTCGTCGGTCACGGCTTGGACGAGCGCGTTCCGGGCGCGGCCGGTAAGGGGCTGACGCCCGCCCAGGGTGTAGGCGGCGGCTCGCCGTTCGCAGGGGGAACCCGATGCGGTCAGGATGTCGACGAGTTCCTCGGAACTGCCGCGCGTCTGGTCGCGGAAGTCGGGGACGAGCCCACCCGCCGGCAAGGCGTCGAGCCAATCCTCGTACCAGGTCAGGAAGTCCGGCTGGGGATGGAAGACCGGAGGTGCGGCGAGGTCTCCGAGGTTGGCGTCGAGGAGCTTGCCTCGAGCGGGGCCCGAGATCACCAGCAGTGTCATCTCCAGGCAGCCGCGATGGACAACAGGGTGGGTGCCGGCGTACGAGTTGTTCCCCATGTCGCGGAGCCGAGCCCAATCAGCGGCGACGGAGTCGGACGGCTCCAGTGCGAAGGCACGCCCAAGCTGCTGACCGGCGGTGGGGATGTCATGAGCGGACCGACGAGCCAGCGGGAGCAGGCCGTAGTCGGGTCCGATGCCGCCGTCGCCGACCTCGCGCAGGAACGTGCGATAGCCATGGGGGAGACGCACATCGTGCCGTGTCTCGAAGGCGACCACGCGTTCTTCACTGAGAGGGGTGCCCAGGCGTCGACCGCCGGGCGCACGCGCGAAGGTCCGCGGGCGGGGAACGGGTTCCGTGCAGGCAGCAGCCAGTTTGGATCGGATGCGGGCGACTCTGTCGTCCATGGATGCTTCTTCCGAGGGGCGGCGTCACCTTATGGGAGGCCGCGGTCGGCGACATCCTATGCGGAGGGGACGCCGATGAGATCCCGTCCGCCCCCTGCGGCGCTGGACGGACCGGCTGGAGGCATCCGGACGACCGCTGTCCCGCCCTCCAGATCCACCATGGTCCGGTTGGGCGGTGCTCCGTCCTCCTCGTCGTCCCGCAGGATGAGGGCCGACTGGCGCTCCTTCAGTTCGCTCTGCTTGCCCGGCGAGAAGCTCGCATGAAGCTGCTCGAAGCCGGTTGCCGAGATCTGTCCCTGTCTGGCGCTGTTCCGCCAGGGCAGCAGCCCGGCACGCCCTGCGCGCAGAAGAAGCTGATCAGCGAAGGCCAGGACGGTCAGCACGATGACCAGTCCGGGCAGGGTCATGAAGACGGCGAATCCCATGCCCCCAGTATCCGGGGCAAGGTACGCATTCACATGACTTCCTCGGAAGCACGTGCGATCACGCCACCTGTCGCGGAGGCAGCGGTACAGAGTGCGCGGTCAGATCTCATCGACATGCCGAGCCCTCGTATCGTCACGAACTGTGATCAGAATGATCAGCGCCCGCTCTCCCCGGGGGTGGTCTGCCGAGGACGTGTGCTCGATGAGTTGTCGCCAGTTGATCGCCAGGCTCAGGTTTCGCTCAGGGAAGGCATCGATGGCTGGTGGCCCGTCAGGAGCGCTGGCATGATCGCGACAGGTGCGACAGGGCAGTGACGCGACGTCATCATCCACACGCCGCGTCATGCCGGCTGGGCTTTCCCGGAGAGTTGATATGTCTTGGCGAACCCGTGCGGTACCGAGCCTCGCGTGCATGGCGGCACTTCTCTGCGTCGCCGCGTGCACGACGGATCATTCGGAAGCCGAACAGCCCACGCGACCCCGGGGGCCGGTGAAGCCGAGCCGGGCAACGGCCGCCCCTGCGCCCAGCAGCGCGCAGCCTTCCCTGCGCAGGCCGCCGGAGTTGGAGCCGGACACCTCACTCGCCGGCCGCCAGGAGGTGACCACCGGGAACGCCACCGTTCCGTACGGCATGGGCAAGAAAGGTGATGCCCTCACCATCGCGGTGAGTTGCCAAGGAAAGGGGAGGGTCACGGTAGTCGTGCAGCCCGTGCAGGTGTCCTTTCCCTTGGAGTGCGGTGCTCCCCAGGTCACAACCATTGCCAACCAGGTTGCGGTGGCCGGGGTGGAGCGTGGCGGGGCCGTCTCCGTCGAGGCGTCCCCAGCTGTTCATTGGGCGATGACGATAGGCCGTGGCATGCCGGCAGAGGTGGAGCCGCCGGGCGCCGATTGACATCGGTCGTCTGTAGCGCAGTGTCTGCGCTCGGTGGAGGCGGAACAGAGGTCGGCTGGATCGCGCCGGGACTGCTAGGGCCCGCCGAACCGTTCGGCGGCCAAGGTTCGGACGGCTTCCGGCGCGAGGTGTGCAACTTGCTTGAGGAGGCCCTGCCACGAGCCGAGGGCGAGGGCCTTCGCGATCATTCGTTCGCGGTGCGGCGAGGGAACGGAGTCCGCGAGACGTGCCAGCGTGTGCGCTTGCGCGGTCTTCTGGTGTTGCAGGTGGACCAGTTCCTCCGCCTCAGCGGCACGCGCCGTGGCTCTGCGTGTGTCGCCCACCTGGGCCAGAGCCACCGCCAGTTCGGTGAGGGGTGACAGTCGCGAACGGGGCGGCAGTCCGCCGATGAGCGTCTCGGCCAGGGTGGCCAGTGCGGCTGCCCGCTCTCGGCCGGTCGAGTCGGCCGCATCCGGTGGAGGCGGAGCGGCCGAGGGGCGGACCTGTATCGACCGGATGCAGCAGGCACAGGCCTCGGCGCGTGCTCCGGGATGCGCGATCGCCTCGATGGCCATGTCCGCGCGGCCATGGTCCCCCAGGGTCGTCCAGAGGTCCGCCACGCAGGTCAGCTCCAAGGGCATGCAGAGGTCGTCGCCGATCGCGAGGGCGAGGGCTTCGGCGTCCGCGGCCAGTCGGCGCGCCTCGTCGTGCAGCCCGTGCGAGGCCATCGTCCCGCCCAGATTGATCAGGCTCCTTGTCCGGCGAGCCTGTTCCTGGATGCCCGGATTGTCCTTGATGGTGCGGGCGAGCTGTTCGGTGCGGTGAGCGAAGTGGCGGACACGGTCGAGGTCACCCCGGGCGGCGGCGAGGTCGGTGAGGGCGTTCAGCACCTGGCACCTCTCGTCGTCCATATCGATCTGGAGAGCCCATCGCTCGGCGTCCTCAGCGAAGACCGCGAGTCGTCGGTCGTGGGGTCCGCAGCGGGTCCGGGGCGTCCGGCGCGGTGGGACGAGAGCCTTCGCCAGGGTGATCAGGGCTTTGGCACGCTGCCCGTGATCGTCGATCTGCCGGACCGCCAGTTCCGCATCGGGCACGTCGCCGGCATCCGTCAGAACCTGAGCGAGGTCGGCGAGGGCGAGGCTCCGGGGGTGTGCTCCTTCGGCGTCGCCCGCACCGCACAACGCAACACGGGCGACAGCGACGGCAGCCGCGTGGTCCCCGGCGGCCGCCCTGGCGCGGGCGATCGACGAGAGTGCCTGGAGCCGCTCGAGCCCGTCGTCTGCCCTGTGCGCCAGACGGGCCGCCTCATCGAGTGAACCGGCCCAGGCGAGGCCTTTCGCGATGTCGGCCAGTCCGTAGTCGTCCGACGCTTTGTCGCCACGGGCGGTGTTCTCGGCCTCCGCAGCCAGTTCCACGCCTCTGGGCCGGTCGGTGACCGCGAGTCGCCTGGCCACCAGCGAGAGTGCCCTGGCACGCGAGTAGGCGTCCGGAAGTGCCCGGGCGATCTCGACGGCACGGTCGTGATCCCCTGCCGCCGCCATGGCGCAGGACAGGTCCTCGGTCGCCTCGGCGGCGCTGCGCCGCTGGGCAGATGCCAAATACGTGTCGTCGTTCTGCTCGGCGGAGACGCCCGTGAAGGGAGCGACGATGGCATCGACGACCATCTGCGCCTCCCGGAACCTGCCGGCTGTCGCAAGCCCTTTGGCCAGTCCGACGAGCATGTCCTCCCGCCGGTACTCCCAGTGCTCGAACGACGCGCTGATGCGCAGTGCTCTGGAGACGTCCCCGACGGCGGCGGCGCTCTTCACGAGACGCGCGTAGGCGTGGTGCCAGAGCTGTTCCCCGTCCATCGAGCGGGCGGTCCGCTCCGCCGCGGCAGTGCACTCGAAGGCGGCCGCGGTGTCGCCGGACGCCGCCCTCACCTCGGCCAGCTCGCACCAGAGGAAGGTGCGGCGGTAGCGGTCCGAGGCTTTCAGCGCGTGCAGTGATTCCTCCACGGACTCCGCCAGACGCGCGGCCCTGGCCGTTTCCCCGGCGACCGCGGCTGACCGTGCCACCTCGGCCAGAGCGGTCCCCCGGAAGAAGGGCTCGGCGATGCCGCACGCCACGATCTCGGCCTGCTCCAGATCACCGCCGAGGGCGATCCCTTTCGCCAGCGCGGCGAAGGCGCGGACCCGGTCCCCGGGCAGGGGAAGGCTCCGCGCCGTCTCCTGGGCGCCGAGCCAGTCGCCGGCCTGGGCCAGGCCCTCCACCAAAGGAACGAGACCTGCTCTGGGCCCGAACTCGTCGGAGCTCGACCGGGCGGCCGCCTCCGCCCGGCGGGGCTCGCCCAGCAAGGCCCAGGCCGCCGGCAGGGAAGCGGGGAGAATGCGGTTGCGGTCCGCGAGTTCGTTGCGGTGCACGGCCAGCCGCAGCAGATGAACCAGGTCGGGGCTCGCTTGCGCGAGAAGGAAGTCCTGAGCCGTTTCGATCTCGGCGAAGGCGGCCGCGTCCCCGCCGGAGACTTCGAGCATGCGGTCGTGACGGCCCCGGTCGGCAGCGCACCTGAGCATCTCGGCCACCGCTTCCGCTCGGGCCTCCCCCTTTGCTCTGCCCACCGCCGTCTTCAGCATGTCGTGGTAGCCGGTGAGGAGGTATTCGGGCGTCTCTTCGGGCCATCCGCGCCCGCGGTAGGAGTCGGCCCAGGCGCGCAGCCGCCGGCGGTGGCGGGCAAGGTCTGCCCCGCCGAGCTCCTTCTCCGCCATGACCCTCAGCTCTTCGTGAGCGAGTATGTAGACGCCGGCCGCTTCCTGACGCCTCCACAGCCCGGGACGGGTGGTGAAGGCGCGACCCGTGGCCGCGTGCAGCCGTCCCTCGACCGCGTATCCGGGGAGTCCCGTGAGCTCGGCCAGGTCGTCCCGGGTGAGACCTCCGCCGGCCGCCGTCACAAGCCCCAGCAGATCCTGGCCTGCGGCGTCGCCGTGCAGGAGGCGTCTCAGATCCCGTTCGGCGGCCGTGCGCACCACCTGGGCGTGAGGCGAGGCGTCCAGCCGTCGGATGGTCGCGCCCAGGCGAAGGGGATGGTCGTCGGGGACGTCGTAGGGAATCGGCGGATGCGGGCGGCCCGCGACCACGACCCGCATGCCGCGCGGAGGGCGGACCGGGAGGAGCGCGGCGATGCTGTACGTGCCGGACCCCGCCGACACCCCCTGGTCCTCATCGAGGCCGTCGACCAGAAGGACGAGGCGACGCCCGCGCCGCAGGCAGGACGCGACGGCCGCCTCCAGCAGCCGGTCGAGGTGCGCCTCCCACAACTCCCGCGACGGACGCGGCAGTCCGGTGCCGCCCAGTACGGCGAGCTGGTCGGAGACCGCTTCGAGGAAGGCCCACCTGTCGTTGTGGGCGGCGAACCGGGCCGTCACGAAGAACGACACGACGTCGACCTTCGGCGGCGGGCTGAGCGCGAACCACGACATCAGAGCGGACTTGCCCGCCCAGGCGGGGGCCTGCCACCACAGGTAGCCGTGCGCGGCGGGACCTCCGGTCGCGAACTCTGCCAGCTCATCGAGTTCGGCGGTGCGGTCGAGGAGTTCGGCAGGGGCGATCTGTTGCACGTACTTGCCGTAGAGGGAGCCGGGTGCGGAGGAGACCCACGCGGTACGGGCCGCACGCAGGAGCTTCCGTCCTTTGGCCATCTCGTCCGTGCCGCCGCCCAGGGCCTTCACCAGGCTGTCGAGTTGGCCCTCGTCGGCCGGCAGACGTAGGCCGCGGAGCATGTTGCCGATCTCGTTGCGGCCTATGAGGCCCGACGTCCCCGCTGCGATGTTCCGCAGACTCGCGCAGCCGTTGGCCTCGCGGATCTTGTCGAGGTGCAGGAGCAGGTCCCGCACCGGTCCGGACTCGGGCCACCGCCCCTGGTTCGTCGGTTCGCCCCTCGCCACAAACGCTCTCCGCCTCTTCTGCCTGTCCGCCGGGTGTCCTGTGACGGGCTCGGCGACCGGCACGGAACCGCTGGTCAGCCGACGTGCCTGTCTCCCCTCCCGGACACAGGACAGCACAACGCGCCGTCGGGGGGCGGCGGAAGCGCAGTATTCGTGCCGTCACAGGCGCCGGCCGGCCCGCTCCTCCTCACGGACAGGACCATGAACATGAGCCAGTGGATCCGCACCGACCGGCCTGCCTCGACCCGGCGCCACCAGGGCAACGGCACACCGCGCCGCATCGTGTCCGAGTTCCGGGCCCGGCTGCGCCAGCTGCTGGACGTCAGTCGCCGCCGCCGTCTGCGCGCCCTCGCCCGTACGGCGGGCCACGGCATCGTCCGCGGCGCCGCCGGCGCCCTGGGCGCGAGCGGGACCGAGTGGATCATCTGGTGGATCCAGCAGCGCTGATACGGCGCACCCGCTGATCCCGTCGTGCACCGCCACCGGCGGTCCCGGCCTCTGCACGACCTTCTCGCCGCGCAAGCGGGGCCGCTCTCCCGGTCGCGCTGACCGCGGCCAGAAGGAAACGGAGCGTTGCCCGGCCGACGGCGGCCGGTGCGGTCGTCGGCCTGCTACGGGTGGTCACCGAGACGGGCGGTAAGCGGGCGCCACTGTGCCTGAGCGCTTCAGCCGGCCCCCGAGCGCTCTTCTTCGCCCGGCCGGGCACGGTGGTCGGCCCACGAGACGGGCGTGCGGGCGGCGCCGGGTTCACGCTTCGGTGGCGGACGTCGCCGATGTCCGGTGGGGCAGCGCAGCAGTTGCCGGCAGCTCTCGGAGTGCACGGACGGGGGAGTGGAAGACCGGGAGGAAGGCGCCGGCCAGGCACACCGCGCCTGCCCACACGGCGATGCGTACGTTCGCGGCCTCACCGATGAGGCCGCCCAAGGCGGAGCCGACGGCCAGGGCGCCGGTGAGCAGGAAACGGAAGGTGGCGTTCATACGGCCGAGCAGCGGGTCCGGAGTCAGGTGCTGGCGCAGGGTGACGCCGAGGACGTTGTCGATGCCCGTCTTGGTCATGGCGGCCAGCCATCCAGCTCCGGCCACCCACAGCCACGGACCGGTGTCGACCAGTGCAACGGCCGGCGCGGCGGGTGCGAACCACAGCCCGGCCAGGGCCAGGGTACGGCCGTGGCCGAGGCGGGCAGCAAGGGGGCGGGCGAGGCGGGCGCCGAGCAGGATGCCCAGGCCGCCGGCTGCCCAGTACAGGCCGAGTGCCCCGGCGGACAGGTGCAGTTCGCGGCTGAACAGCACCGGCAGCATGGCGTTGATCATCTGTGCGCCGAGGTTGGTGAGGGTCGCGGTGAGCGCCAGAGGCCGCAGCTCGCGGGTGCCGAAGACGTGGCGCAGCCCGTCCGCGATCTCGGTTCGAAGCCGTCGCCCGGCGGTCGAGGGCTTCGTGCGAGGGTGGTGGCGGGCCATGCCGGTGAGGCCGCAGGCGGAGGCGAGGTAGGCGAGGGCCCCGCCGAGAATCGCCAAGGGCGCCGTGAGGAGTTGGACCATAAAGCCGCCTGCGCCGCGGCCGGCGATGTTGGCGCCGGCCATCAGGCTGACGATGGCCGCGTTCGCCGGTACGAGGTGCTCGCGGCCGACCAGTTCGGGCAGAACGCTCTGCGAGCCTACGTCGAAGAACACGGTGGCACAGCCGGTCAACAGCACCACTGCGTACAGCTGCGGCAGCGAGAGCACGCCCAGCCACCAGGTGAGCGGAATCGAGGCGAGCAACACCGCGCGAGCGGCGTCGGCGGCAACCAGCAGGCGGCGCCCGGACATGCGGTCCACCCACGCGCCCGCGGGCAGCCCGATGAGCAGGAAGGCGGCGGTGGACAGCGCAGCCAACGCACCGGCCTGGCCGGGGCCGGCGTCGAGCACGGTGACGGCGAGCAGCGGTATCGCCACATAACCGACGTTGCTGCCGAGGTGGCTGAGGGCGCTTGCGGCAAAGAGCGTGCGGAAGGCGCCGATGCGCCACGGGGAATCTGGGGCTTCGGTCATGCGGCGTACGGTGCGGGACGCTGTGCGGCTCTCCATAGAGATTTACGCTGGGCTGAATGATCGAGATCGAATTCGCCATGGAGGACGTGGCCCGCACCCGCTTCGCGATCTCCCCGCTGTGGGAGGTGGTGGCAAGCGTCAGGGTGCTCAAGGGGGCGGACGAACACGGCCTGCACCGCACCTGGGCGGACCAGGTACGCCCCCGGCTGGCGGCGGCCGGTCTCGACCTGAGCCCGCTGTTCGACCTCGTCCCGGTGCCCGTGCGCTCACCCTGGGCCGGCCGCATCCCGGGGTTCATCTGCCCGGCACCCACGACGCCGCTGCCGTCGCTGGAGATGGAGCTTGCCACGGTGCGGGCCATGCCGCCGGCGCTTCTGCACACCACGGCCGAGGTGCCGGAAGCCCGGATGGCGGCGTTGCGCGGCAATCCGGCCGCCGAGCTCGCGCGGCTGGCAGACGCGATCGAGGCGTACTGGGAGCTGGCGCTGGCCCCGTACTGGTCGAGCATTCTCACCCTGCTGGAGAGCGACATCCGCTACCGCGCAGGCCGCCTGGTCGACGGCGGCGCCCAGCACCTGCTCACCGACCTCGACCCGCAGGTCACCTGGGCTCAAGGCACCCTGCACCTGGATCACCGCACCGTGCGCGGAGCGCGCCGGCTCGACGGCCAGGGCTTGCTGCTGGTGCCCTCCGTCTTCGTCTGGCCACGCGTCTTCTCCGTACTCAACGAACCGTGGCAGCCCTCGCTGCGCTATCCACCCCGTGCCGTCGGCACGCTCTGGCACACCCGGCCCGCGACCGTCCCCGACGCCCTGGCGGGGGTGCTGGGCCGCTCCCGCGCGATGGTCCTGACCGAGCTGACCGCGCCCGCATCCACCACCGAACTCGCCCGCCGTACCGGCCTGACGCCCGGCGGCACGTCCCAGCACCTCACCGCCCTGCGGAACGCCGGCCTGGTGAGCGCCCACCGCGCAGGCAGGCTGGTCCTGTACGCACGCACCCGGGCCGGCCAGACACTGACAGAGGCTGCGGAGTCGGGCTCACCGCCGTCCGCCGCGAACACGAAGACCCGATACTCACAGGCTGCCGGTGAACGCCGAGGGGCGCGTCGTGCACTGTGACCTCGCCGGCGGCGTGTTCGTTCACGGCCGCGCTGCTCGCCCATGCGTCGCCAGACCAGAATGACGCCTCATGAACGACGGATCGAGCTGGCCCGTGGACAAACTCACCGCGCTCCGTCTCGGCAGGAGGCTGGTTGCGGAAGTCCCGGCATCCAGGCCGGGCCACCGGGCATTTGTGGACGTCCGCCCCGAGAAGAGCGTTCCCGATGCCCGGGCGCAGGGCGAGGGATGGATTCGCAGCGACGCCGAACGCAGCTTCCACCCTGAGCACTGGGAGTACGACTGCGAACGCATCGACGGCTTCGACTACGACGTCGGAGCAGTCCTCATCGGGTCCGCTGACGCCACGGACGAGTCCGAGCTGATTGCTGTGTTGAAGGCATGGGGCGTCTGGCCTGGCCTCTTCGTCTACCCCTGGGAGAGTGAGGACCCCAAGTAGTTCGACGGAGAAGCCGTCGACTCGTGCAGACGATCAGCCGGCGTTGCCCGGCCGAGCGTCATGCGAAGGCGGCTGTTCAACTCGGCTGCTACCGCATCAAGGTGCTCACGAGGTGGACCGAAAGGTCGGCGCCCGGAGGGATCGCGCGGTTCTTCGACGGGTGCCGCGTTGAGCGGTGGTGCTGCCGTGAACCGATCCGAGGTACCTCGTCCGTTGCGCCATCACTCGCCGGTTCGGTACTGACAGCGACGGTCCTGGCCGCCTCGGCAAAGCGCATTCCTTGATCCACAAGCAGGAAGTACGTCTCCCGTTCGCGGACCGACGGCCTGTTGCCCTGGAGCCTTCGGTTCCCACGAACGGCACTGCGCCCGCTCACCCCGGGAGAGTTCCGCCGCCGTGTCTTCATCCGGCCCAGGTTATGTCTCCTGGGTCAGTGTCGTGCCCAGATGAGGATGGCGGCGAGGTGGAGAGCGGCCTGGTGGGCGATGGCGAGTCTGTCGCATCGTGTGGCCAGACCGCGCCACTGCTTGGGGCGGTCGACGCACCGCTCGACTGCATCCGCCGCCGCGAGGACGGCGGCCAGGATCTTCTCCCATGTGCCGTCGACGGCCCACCTGATCAGCCGCTTGTGGGCGGCCTGGAACGGACCGAGATCCTCGGGGAGGTCCCGCCAGGGCGAGTTGGTGCGGTACTTCCACCGATGACCTCGAGCGTGCGGCGGTGGTCGGCCCACCGCCGTCCGCGGACCGGATCGACCGGCGTCAGCGGCTCGATCCGGTCCCGCATCGCATCAGTGATCACTGGTCGGACAGGCGCATCCGATAACCGATGAGCCCACCAAAGAGACACGCTCCAGGTCGGTCAGGCGGTCGGATAGAACTGCGCGTACCAGCGGCGCAGCGCCTTGATGCCCTTTTCGTGGGGAAGGAGGACGGGGCGAGCCTGGTGGATCTTGTGGTCCCAGATCCCGACCTCCTCGCGCACCTCGTCCAAGGCCGCCATGCGAAAGACGAGCTTGGCCAGGGGTGTCAGAAACGGCAGCCGCGCCGGTTTGCGGATGTAGTACAGCATCCGCAGTTCGCTCGTGCGGTCGTCGACGGGAGTGCTGAGGGCGACGGCGGTCACCGACAGCACGGGGCCGTGGGTACGAACCACCATGACGCCGGGCCCGTACATGAACGCGTCGAAGGTGTTGTCGATGTTCCGGCCGAGGACGCGGCGGGAGATCCGGCCCCGCGCCTCGGCGAACGGGCCGTCCGCCCGCCACTCCTGAACAGGGGGTTCGCTCTGGCCGTGGATGAAGTGGAAGTGGGACTCGTCGACGATGTTCTCGCGCATCTCCTGGATGTGGACGCGTGCCCGGCAGGTGTCGTCGATGGGCGCGGCGAACTCTGGCGATCCCGTCTCGGGGATCTCGGGCACCTCCCACGACGGCTCGCCCGGACCGGCGTGGACGAAGACCAGCCCGCTGTGCTCACGGACCGGGAACCCGTCGAGGGAGACCTTGGGCGTGTGCACCGCGAACGGCGCCTCCACACACCGACCGTCGGCACCGAACCGCCACCCGTGGAAGGGGCATTCCACCGTGCCGTCCACCACCTTCCCGCCCGCGCCGAGATGTGCGCCGTAGTGCGGGCAGTGCGCGTCCCGGACAGCTGCCCGGCCGTCGGCTCCCCGGAAGGCGATGAGCGCCCGCCCGAAGTAGTGCAGGCTGACGACCTTTCCTGGTCGCAGTTCGCGGCTGCGCAGCACCGCGTACCAGCCGTACGGCACGGTCGGCATCGGATAGCGGTCAGCTCGGGGATCGCGCGGAAGAGAGGCTAAGTTGTCATGGCTGCGACGTGAAAGCATGCGCAGATGCTAGGCCTGTCTGCCGGGATGTGGGGCACTGGGCAGACGAGCAGGACGCAGCGCTTCCGGCTCGATCCAGGAAGGCGTGCAGGGGTTGGGCAGGGGCTGGGCAGGGGCTGGGCAGGGCCGCCTGCGTTCTCGGCAGTGCTCGAGGTGTCCGCCTGTCGCCAGTTCGCTGAGGAGTCCAACCCGTCGGTGATTTTGTGCGGTCGCCAGCTGTGTGCGGCTCAAGGTCTCGCTGGTCTCCTTCATCGACGAAGGCCAGGGGCCTTTGAGGCCGCTGGTAGATTCCTGCGGTGAGCGAGCAACTACCCGGCGGCGGCATCGAGCTGTCGCCCGACGAGATCGAAGCCCTTCACGCCAGGTGGTCATCCTGCTGGACACCGAGTGAGGTCGCGCAGGAGTTGGCCGGGATCGGCACGTCCTGGTACGTGGCTGCGGGCTGGGCGCTGGACCTGTTCCGCGGCAGGCAGACGCGCGCTCATGGGGACATCGAGATCGCGATTCCGGCCGCGAGCTTTACCGAGGTCCGCTGCCGCTTCCCCGGATACGTCTTCGACGCGGCAGGCAGTGGCCGGATCTGGGAGAATGTCACACCGGAAGTGCTGGCCGCCGTACATCAGACATGGCTCCGCGATCCGGCCACCGGCAACTACCTGTTGGACGTGTTCCGTGAACCGCACTACGGCGATACGTGGATCTGCCGACGCGATGAGAGGATCCGGCTTCCTTACAGCGACATCATCCACCACACCCAGGACGGCATCCCGTATCTGGCACCCGAATTGGTCCTGTTGTTCAAGGCCAAGCACGCCCGCCGAAAGGATCAGACAGACTTCGACGCGACCGTCCCGCACATGACCCCGGTTCAGCGCCAGACCCTGGCCGAGCTGCTCGCCCGCGTGCACCCGGGTCATCCCTGGCTCGCGGACCTGTAGCCCTCGCTTCAGCCGGTTGGCGCTTGAGGCACGCGGGTTCGAAGAGGTTCTCTGTAGTGGAGAGACCTCCGTGTCAGAGCATGCGCGAAGCATTCGTCGGTCATGGTGGGCGGCTGACGGGGTATCGGCCGAATTCCCGCCACGGCGTCGGTGGTCGCTGCCGTAGGCGCGGCGGGCGTCGCGGCGGGCATCGTTGCCGCGAAGGCCACGCCGCACGTCAAGAGCAGGTTCAACGGCCTCAAGTCCGAAGCTGCACCGCAAGTCGGAGGACACCGTCGAGGCCACCGCACAATAAGACGTCGATTCTTATGGCTGCGGTGCGGAGTGGACAGCTTCAGGGAAGCCCAGTTCGTCCAGCAGCGCGTCGAACAGCTCCTCCACGAAGGTCTGCTGTACTTGCAGCAGCTCCTCGATCCGAGACTGCTGCGCCGCGATCTGGACACCAGCTGCTGAGGCCCATACGAGAGCACCTTCGGCGTCGGTCGGCACCTCCGCATCGAGCTCTGCACGCTTGTGTCCGATGGCCTCTTTGAACTCCGGGGTGGCTATCCACAGGCTCACGTCGTCCACGTCCTCAGGTACCTCAATGAGAAGGCCCGCGGCGTTGTCCAGGTTGAGCCATGCCTGCCAGCGGTGCCCGTTGGTGTCCAGGCCGGTCACGAGGGCGACGCTGCTGTCGGAGACATCGGCGACGCAGGCCGGCGTACCCGACCACTCGACCAAGGCGGACAGGTGCTCGTCCTCCCAGATGCCTTGTTCCAACTGCAGAGTCTGCCAGCCGCCAGGTCGCGGCTGCCACTCGTGCACGTCGTCCCTCAGCCCTGGCCCGATGCTGTCGAACAGGGGTGCTTTCAGCAGTGGGCGTTCGCTGCACGCAAAGACCAGATGACCGGAAAAGCCCATGGAACCTCCTCGTCGAATACCAACGCACCCTACGAGCTGTCACTGACACCACCGGCGCCGGCCGACTGTTGCTCCCGACCGACTGGCTCACCGGATCAGTCGGCGGTAGCCGATGAGGGTTGCGGCTGTGCTGACGAAGGCGAGGAAGTGTTCGGTTTTGTGTTCGTAGCGGCGGTGGAGCCGTCGGCAGCCTGCCAGCCACGACACGGTTCTTTCGACCACCCCGCGATGTCGGCCCAGCCGCTGTGAGGACTCGACGCCCTTGCGTGCGATGCGGTGGCGGATGCCCCGCTGACGGAGCAATCGGCGCAGGTGGTCGTAGTCGTAGCCCTTGTCCGCGTGCAGTTTCGCTGGCCGCCGGCGCCGGGGTCCGCGGCGGGATCGGATGGGCAGGATGCCGCGCACGAGCGGTTCCAGGCCCTGGCTGCCGTGCAGGTTCGCAGCCGAGATGCCCAGGGACAGCGGCAGTCCATTCCGGTCGCAGATCAGGTGGATCTTCAATCCAAGTTTGCCGCGGTCGGTCGGATTCGGTCCCGTCAGTGGCCCCCTTTTGCCGCCCGCAGACTGACGGAGTCGATCGCGCACCGCGACCAGTCCAGCTCGCCCCGCGCACCGAGCTCGTCGAGGATCACGCGGTAGCGCTTCGCCCAGACCCGGTCCCGGCTCCACTGGGCGAACCGGCGGTAGACCGTGGGCCAGGCGGGGCCGAACACCGGCGGCAGCTGCCGCCATGTGCAGCCTCAGGGGAGCGAGTGACTCCCACTCCTGAGCGCTGAGTTCATGGCGACGTATCGCCTCACCGTGATTCACCACTCGATGATCTTTGACGACGGACCGTGGCTCGGGGACGCGACGGCAGAGCGAATGCGGGAACCCTGTCAGCGGACAACGTCGAAGACGTTCTTCTGCAGTCCGTTGGCGTAGACCTCGTGCTCGACGAGCTTGAGCTTCTGGGTGTCCTTGTCCGTGGTGCTGAAGAGCCGCTTGCCCGTCCCGAGCAGGAGCGGGAAGACGAGGAGGTGGTAACGGTCGATCAGGCGGGCGTCCGAGAGGGCCTGGCTCAGGGAGGCGCTGCCGTGGACGATGATCGGGCCGCCCTCGGTCTCCTTCAGCGCGGCAACGTCGTCGAGCGAGCGCAGGATCGTCGTCTCGCCCCAGTTCGACACCAGGTCGTCCTCGGTGAGGGTGCTGGAGACCACGTATTTCGGCATCACCTTGTAGTCGGCGAAGTCCTCCATGTCGGGCCACACCGGGCTGAACGCCTCGTAGCTGATGCGGCCCATCAACATCGCGGTGGCTTCCTTCTGCTCCCGGCCCTTGATCTCGTACGCCTCGGGGAGGAAATCGATGTCCTTGAAGGTCCACCCGGCGTTCCGGTAACCGGGCTCGCGGCCCGGGGCCTCCACGACGCCGTCGAGCGAGATGAAAGCGGTGCTGATCAGGGTACGCATCTCTGGTTCCTCGGTGTCTCGTGTGCGGTTCTCGGCGGCTTCGGTCGGTGCACGCCTCGGCCGCACTCTCGGTTGCGGCGCACCGACCATGGCCTCTGACTGCGGATCGCGCAGAAACTCATCGGCCGTCGCCCGTCCCTCCCGGCGGCCTCTCTAGACCCGGTCTGCAGCGGGACGGTGGTCTGCCTGTGGGGTGGGGTCGGTCGTCGGGTCGGTGGTGGGCTCGGGTGTGGGGGTGTTCTGGGCGGGCGAGGTGGGCGGGACGGGCTGCTCGGCGCGGGACTTGGTGCGGTTGTGGATCAGGAGGCACGCCAGCATCCCGGCTGTGAGGACCGCGATCGGCAGGGCTGCTGTCACGTGCAGCGTGGCGAGGAAGGCGGCCGAGTAGGTTTTGCCGGTAGCGAGTTCGGCGGCCAGTCGGCCCTGAAGGAGGGCGCTGACGGCGGCGGCGCCGATGACCGAGCCGATCTGACGGACGGTGTTGTTGACGCCGGATGCCGCGCCTGCGAACTGTGGCTTGACATGGCGCATGGCCTCGGCGGACATGGGGGCGACGGTGCAGCCGATGCCGAGTCCGGTGAGGAGGGTGCCGGGGAGGAAGGCGTACCAGGGTGTTGCGGGGCCGGCGATGAGAGTGATGGCCACGATGCCGCAGGTGTACAGGGCGAGGCCGGCGAGGATCGGGTATTTGCCGCCGATGCGGTCGGCGAGGCGTCCCGCGAACGGGCCGAGAGCCATCGACACGACGGACGACGGTGCCAGGACGAGGCCGGCTTTCATCGCGCTCATGTGCAGTACGGACTGCAGATAGAGGTTGAAGGGCAGCACAAGGCCCAGCATGGCCACCGAGATGAGACCGACCAGCACGGTCATGACGGTGAAGTTGCGGTCCTTGAAGAGGGCGAAGGGGACGAGAGGCTCTCGCTCCTGCGTGCCGCGCTGGTGCAGAAGGAACATGCCGGCCAGCACCGCGCCCGCGGCGATCAGACCCCAGATGCCCGCACCCCAGTTGTACCGCTCGCCTTCCTGGAGTCCGAAGGCGAGGCAGAACAGTGCGGCGGTCGCCAGCAGCATGCCGGGCAGGTCGAATCGGTGGGTGCGGGCGGGGCGGATGTCGGGGACGACAGCGAAGGTCAGGACGAGTGCCGCGATGCCGATCGGCACGTTCACCAGGAAGATCCAGCGCCAGCCGACGGTGGAGACGAGGACGCCGCCCACCGTCGGGCCGCAGAGCGTGGCCGCGCCTGCGACCATGCCCCAGATCCCCAGCGCCGAGCCACGCCGGTCCGCCGGGAACACCGACACGATCAGCGTCATCGTCTGCGGCACGAGCAGCGCCGCGCCGAGGCCCTGTACAGCGCGGGCGGCGATCAGCGCGGCCGCACCGGGGGCGAGCCCGCACGCGATGCTGGCCAGGGTGAACACCACGAGGCCGGCGGCGAACAGGGTGCGCGGGCCGCGCAGGTCGCCCAGTCTGCTTGCGGTGATCAGGAACACCGACAGGGCGAGGGCGTAGCCGCTGACCACCCACAGGGCCTGGTCGAGCGTGGCGCCGAGGCCGCTGATCATGTCGGGGATCGCGATGTTCACGATCGTCAGGTCCAGCAGGGTCATGAAGAACCCGAGCGAGAGCGTCACCAGCACCGCCCAGGGGTTTCCGCGCCACTTGCGCACGAGAGGCTCCTTCATCCGTCGTCCGTCGTAGGGGATCCGTCGCCCGGCCTGCCGGGGCGTCGTCCACTCACGCTAACGCATCTTTTCAGATGCATCAATAGAGATGCATCTCTTGTGATGCATTAATTCTGGATGCATCTCTGGCCGATGTATCGAGGTGGATGTACTGTGCGGGTGTGGATGGAGTCGAGCTGTTCCTGTTGGGGCGCACCCTGATGAAGATCGGGGAGGGCGCCATGCCCGAGCCGGAGGGCGGTGCGGCCCGGTACGGGGGTGGCGTGCGATCCGTCCTCATCGTGGTGAGTGACCTGGCCGCCCACCCTGACAGTGCCGTCGGCGAGATCGCCGCCCGCACCGGGCTTCCGCAGAGCCAGGTCTCCACCGCTGTGGCCCGCTTGAAGGAGGCGGGGGCGGTCGTCACCCAGAACGATCCTGCCGACCGTCGTCGCCTGCTGGTGCGTCAGGTGTCCAGCCCGTCCGACCGGATGGCCGTGGTGAGGGCGGCGGGTATCGACGGCGCGCTCGCCGAAGCGGTCGGGGGCGATCCGGAGGCGGTGAAAGAGGTGACCGAGGCGCTCGGCACGCTGGCCCGGCATCTGTCGCCGCAGGCGTCGCGGCGCAGGCAGAGCTGACGCGGCTGCACGGGCGGTGCGGGAGGGTGCAGGCGGTGACGCGTGCGCTCCGCCCGAAGTGGCCCTGGGGGAGGGGAGGCCGGCGCACGCGGTGCGTCGCCGTGCGCCGGGCGTCGGCGCGGCGGACGGACGGAGGCTCCCCGTGACCTCGAGTGTTCGGCGGCGGTGTTCATCGCGCTTGGGACCCCGCCGTAGTTCTGTGCTCGGGCGTGGCGGGGTCTCGGCGCGGTGGTTGGTCGGTTCTCCACGACCCTTCTGCGTCGTCGTGCGGTCGGGGCGCGCGCAGCGGGTCGTACGGATGGGCCGGGCTGCTCCGGTCTGCCGGAGCAGCCCTCCGCCCGCAGTCCGGTCAGCCGGTGGCGAGGCGGTTCTTGAGTCCCTGGCCGTAGGCGGTCGGGGTCCCGTTGTAGTCGGTGATGAGCGACGGGCCGGACTTGCAGTCCCAGGTGTTCCAGGTCCAGCCCAGGTAGCCGAGATCTCGGCTGTCCAGCCAGTTCATGAGGGTGTCGATGTAGCCGTGGGCGCAGTCGTTCTGGCCGATCTCGCCGACCACCAGCGGATAGCGGGCGGCGACGGGCGCGATCTGGGAGTCCCAGCAGCTCTGGGTGTTGCAGCTGTTGAAGTTGTACGAGTGCCAGGACACCACGAGCTTCCCGGCCGGGTCCGAGGGCGCGTACGTCAGCCACCCCGACAGGTCGTTGGAGTAGTTGATGCCGCCGACCATGACGGGGTTGGTCGCCCCGGTGGACCGCACGGCATTGATGAGAGTCTGCATGCCGGCCACGGAGTAGAGAAAGCCGATGCAGGCGGAACCGCCGTCGCGCCAGCACTTCCACGAGGCGTTGTGGTCGAACATGACCAGGTTCGGGAAGGGCTCGTTGAACAGGTCGAAGACCACGGCCTGGTCGCTCTTGAAGGTGCTGGCCACCGACTTCCAGAAGTCCGGGGTGTGGTCGCTGTCGGGCATGGGCTTCTGGCACTGCGAGGCATACGCCCAGCAACTGGAGCCGATGCCTATGTGGACACCGCTGCTCCAGTGCAGTTCGAGGATGACGAACAGGCCGGCCTGGCGGAGCCGGGAGACGTATTCGGAGACGGCGTTACGGTAGTTGGCGCCGCTGTAGGCCGAGTTGACGCCGTTGATGCCGAGCCAGCAGTCCTCGTTGAGCGGAACGCGGACGACATTGGCCTGCCAGTTCTTGATCGCCTGGATCGAGGCGCTGTCGGCGGGGCCGTCGAAGATGCCGCGGTTCTGCACGCACATGAACTCGGTGCCGGAGCGGTTGACTCCGCGCAGCCTGGTGGGCAACGCGGAAACCGAGACGGCATGCCCGGTGACGGATGTTGTGCGGGCGGCCTCTGCCGCGGACACCGGCTCGGGCACGAGCAGCGCCCCGATCAAGGCCGTCAGCAGGGCGAGAACGCCTGCTGTCCAGCGGCTTCCAGAAGTGGAGTGACGAACTCTCATCGTGTCTCCCGATGGGGGGTGGTGCGTGGAGCGCATCCCCTATGCGCCTCACGCCTGGGGAGTCGGGGGTGCGAGGTTGCTCAGCGGAAAGCGGACGCCATGGTTGTCACGTGCTCCCGCAGGAGTGGCAGTCATGGCCGGGTGGCATGGGCGGAGTGATTGTTCCAGGTGATCCGCAAGCCGTCGCGGTCCGGGGAGAAGGACCTTTGGGCGCCACCCGACAGCTGCACGTAGTACTGCGGGCCGGCCGGGGTGTCAGTGGTTCGGGATACGGTGCGGTGTCATGGGCCGGACGGAGATCGTGAGGGACTCGCGGCTATGGGGGGTGGGTCGGACAGGCCCCGGCAGCCCGCTCGGGTCTGGAGATGTTTTGCCAGGTGTCCACCCCCCACCATCCCCCACCGCTTCAACGGCCTTGGTGGTCGTAGCCGGTCGGTACGCATGACCGGCCGGCCGTACACGGAGCCGGCTCCCGGCATCAAACCTCGTCAGGCCTCATCAGGCCTCATCAGGCCTCATCAGGCCTCATCAGGCCTCTTGGAATCGATCGTCTAGGGTGGTCTGATGGCCGATCAGTGGGAGCGGGTGGAGCCGTCGGGGGTGTGGGCCACGGCGGTGGGCGTGGCCAGGGTGCGGGCGTTGGAGAGCGAGCGGGAGGACGCGCTGTTCCGCGACCCACTGGCACAGGCCTTCGCCGCCGCCGGCGGTCTGTGGCCCTCCTCTCCGCCGTCGACCGATGACGAGTCCGCGCGACGCCGTCGGTTGGCCGTGTCGTTCTCTGTCGTCATCAGGACGAAGTTCCTCGACGACCTGTTGCGGCAGGCCTCCGCGTCCGGAGTCCGGCAGGTCGTGCTGCTCGGCGCCGGCATGGACAGCAGGGCCTTCCGGATGGACTGGCCCGAGGGCACCCGTCTGTTCGAGGTCGACACGGCCGCGCCACTGGACTTCAAGGCTTCAGTACTGCGCCATGAGCGGGCCGTCGCAAGCTGCGAGCGGATCACCGTCGCGATGGATCTGCGTGAGGACTGGCCCGGCGCGCTGGCCGCCGCAGGGCACGACCCTGCGGAGCCGACCGTATGGATCGCTGAAGGACTGCTGATCTATCTGCCCGAGGACGCGGTGGAACTGCTGTTGGCCCGGATCAGCGCGCAGTCGGCGGCCGGCAGTCGGATGGGGCTGACGTGGGGCTCGCGCGGTGTGATCGAGCGGTTCGCCGCGGACGCCGTTCCGGGATCGGCGGCGTCCATGTGGCTCTCGGAGATGCCCGACGACCCGGTGGGCCGGCTGGCCGGGTACGGCTGGGAGGCCGACTGCCACACCTTGCGCGAACGCGCTGCCGCCTACGGACGCCCGATCGACACCCCGCCGCGGCGCGAGGAACGGCCCGGCGGACTGATCTCGGCGGTTCGCCGGTGAAGACGAACCCCGCCATCGCTTGTCCGGGAACACAGACGTAGGGCAGTCTGCGAAGCTCCGCCTGTCGTTCGCGAAGCTTCGTCGCTTGTCGGCCGGCCCTGGGCTGGACGGGCGCGGTCGGGTTGGACAGGTGCGGTTCGGGTTGCCGTACCGGTCCCGGCGGCCCGGATGGTCGGAGACCGTGCCGCTGTACGGCGGCGACTGCCCGGCATGGTCGAACAGGCGCTTGCCGACCTCATCCGTCCGGGCTGCCTCCCCCGGCGCCGGAGCAGGGCGGACCGTCTGCCGCGGGTACCGGCGGCGTCCGCCCGGCTGTCGGAACCAGGTGACCGAGGCCATTGCGCCCACCGGCCGTCGCAGGCTCGGTAGCGTGTCATGTCTATGACATTGAGGGGAAGGTGCACATGAACGGATCCGCCTACGACAGTTCGACCCGCCTGGGCCTTGCGCTGGCCGCGGCCCTGGTGTCCACGGTGCTCTGCACGCCGGCGACCGCAGCTGCTCCCGAAGCGGCCGAGAGGGGCCAGGGTGCGGTCGCCACCCTGGCCGCGCACGGCGAACGGGCATGTCCCGTCGTGTACTTCGACCTGGGGGAGACCCTCGTGCACACCGCCGCCGACGGCAGCACCACATACCTGCCCGGGGCGGCCTCGTATCTGCGGACCCTGCGGGAACGCCACGTCAGGGTAGGGCTGATCACCAATGTCCCGCCCTCCTGGGGCGCGACCGACGGGGAGCGCGCCGCCCGACTGCGGACGGAGGTCGACGCGACGTGGCGGGGTCCGGCGGCCTTCGCCTGGGCAGACTTCGGCGACCGGATCCGTACGCCGCGCACTGAGGCCGAACGCAAGCCGTCCCCGGTCCTGTGGCAGCGCGCCAAGGGGGACTCGGCCGGCTGCCGGGTCGTCTACCAGGCGGAGACGGCCCAGGAGGTGTCCGTGGCCTCCTCGCTGGGCTTCCTGTCGTACCAGGTCGGACTGCCGTACCGGCCCGCGTTCCTGCCGGCGGGTCTGATCGAACTCCTCGGCCGTCGCTAGCTTGAACGCCGCAGCCGCAGCCGCAGCCGCAGCCGCAGCCGCACCCGCAGCCGCAGCCGCAGCACGGACCGGCTGTCGTCGCACACCCGCATCCGGTGCTCACGACGACGGACCGGTGCCTGCGTCACGGATATCGGCTGATCTGGCGGTGGCCCGGTGGCCCGGTGGCGTGCTGGGTCCGATCCACCCGATCCACCCGATCCACCCGATCCACCCGATCCACCCGATCCACCCGATCCACCCGATCCGTCCGGTCGTCAGGGCGTTCGTGGTCCTCGCGAGGCCCGGTCCGGTTCGAGGGCCTCCTTTCGGCCGGCGTCCCCCGTGTCCGCCAGGTCCGTTGCACCGTCGCCCGCCTCCGCCGATGCCGTGCCACCGGATGCCGTGCCACCGGATTCCGTGCCACCGGATTCCGTGCGGCCGCCCGCTTGCGGCGGCACCGCCCGATCCCTGTCCCGATCCCCGCCCCCGCGGGCGACCACCCCGCTGCGCAGCAGCAGTTGGAAGACCGCGAGCAGAACCGCCGTGGCCAGCGCGCTGTGCCACAGCAGGGCGTCCAGATGCCCGGCCGACAGGTATGCGCCCGCGGCGATCGCGGCCAGGGCGCACACCGCGCGGTCCACGATGCTCTCCACCGACAGCAGGGTGGCACGCGGTGCGTGCGCGGGAATCGCGTCGTTGACCAGTTTGCGTTGGACCGGGAAGGCGAACCCGGTGGCGGCGGCGAACAGGCAGAGCAGCGCGACGACGGTCCACGGCCCGCCGAGGGTCATGGCCGCCAGCGTGCCCGCCAGCGCGAGACTGAGGACGGACACCCAGGCGACCGGCGGCAGTCTGCGGCTGAGCCATTGGGGCCGCGCGGACGCCACCGCCTCCGCCACGGTCATCGCGGCCAGCACCCCGCCGTGCGAGGTCTCGCCGATGCCGTGGTCCAGCAGGATCGGCTGGAAGAGGTTGACCTGGCAGATGCGCGACAGCGTGAAGACCGCCACGCCCTGCACCATCACCAGGGCCAGCCACGGCGAGGAGGCGACGCAGCGCAGTGCGGTCCCCGCGTCCCGCAGGAAGGCGCCGCCCCGGCGCCCGCCGTCAGTCCGGACCGTGTCCGCTCCGGCTTCCGGCCCCACGAGTCGGGGCAGCAGCACCGCGCAGACGAGGGAGCCTGCCGCACTCGCCGCGCTGAGCACGTACGGGGCCGGGTGCGAGAGTGCCATCAGCGGCCCTACCAGCGGCCAGCACACCACCTTCGCCGCCAGCCCCAGTGCCCGCGCGGTGCCTTCCGCCCGAAGGTAGTGCTCGTCGCACCGTTCCGCCCGAAGGCCGTCGTACAGGTAGGCGCTCGCCGCGCCCGAGGTGAGCGAGCGGCCGGCGGCGATGGCCAGGAAGTGGATCAGGAACCCCGTGTAGGAGGCGCTGACCACCGGGGCCAGGTTCGCGGCCGTCATCACGACCGCGCCGGCGCGCAGGCAGTTGCGGGTGCCGATCCGGTCGGCGATCAGGCCGGTCGGGATCTCCAGCAGGCAGAAGGCCACGTAGTAGATGCTCTGGATGCCGAAGATCTGCCCGTCCGAGAGGCCGGCCGCCTTCTGATAGGCGTAGAACACCGGCATCCACCACAGCAAATTGAACAGCAGCTGGAAGCCGTAGTTGAGCCGGATGATCCGGCGGGCGGTGTCGGTCAGGCCCGTGGTCGCTCCTGTGCCGGGGCGCGCCCGGCGGGGACGCGCCCTCACAGCGCGTAGGGGCGGATCTGGACCAGGCGGAAATCGCCCTGCTCGGTCATCAGCCACTCGATGTCGAGGGGCTTGTCCACGTCGGTTGCGCTGAAGTGGGACTGCAGTAGTCGTCCGGTCAGGGACAGGTCGGCCAGCCGGGCGCGGACGGCGGCGGACAGCCCCTGATCCCACGAGCCCAGCGCGACGGTACGGCCGCCGCCCTCCACGGTGTTGTACAGGTACTGCTGCGGCAGCACCGTGCCGTCGACCACCTGCTCGGGCGAGCCCGGGGAACAGTTGAGGTAGACGTTGCGGAAGTCCTCCCGGCGGGTCGGGTTGCAGGTCACGAGGACGCCGCCCAGGGAGGCGGGCACGTACTCCTGGACGATCACACCCATGTAGGTGTCGTCGAGGGAGATGCCGACCTGGTGGCGCAGTCGCACGCTGCGGGGCGACACGAGGGAGGCCCACACCTGGCGAACGGCGTCGAGGAGTTCACCGGTGCCCTGGACGGTGGTGACGGAGTCGTAGACGCCCGCCGCGGAGAACCCGGGGAGGTCCTCGGCATTGGAGGAGGAGCGCACCACCAGCCGTCCGCGCGGGGCCGCCGCGGCGGGGAAGGCCTGGCCGATCTGCCGGGTGACCGACTCGGGGACGGGGGTGTGCCGGATCAGGTGCTGCAGCTGCAGGCACAGCGAGTCGAGGACGTCGGTGGCGTCGAGTTCGAGTGCCATCTTCAGTTTGCCGATGCCCTGCTGGAGGGCCGGAGAAGAGGCGAGAAACCGCTGCTGGAGAGCGAAGGGCAGTGCGACGCCCTCCGGGGCGCCGACGGCCTCGGCGACGAACTCGGCTGCCTTGGCGCGGAGTTGATCGGTGGTGAAGGCAGTGAGGCCGAGGCGGGTGGCGAGGTGGCCGTAGAGGTCCTCGCGCGGCGGACGGGGCCGGCCGTAGAACGAGGTCAGGTCCACCGTGCGGCTGTCGAGGACGTGGTGCAGCTCGCCGAGGTTGGCCGCCTTCGTGCCGTAGCGGTCGCGGTCCGCACTGCGCAGCCGGTGCAGGGACAGTACGGGAGCGTCCTCGAGCAGCGGCGGCTCGAGACGAATGCGCTGCTGGTGCCAGGCCGGCGCCCGCAGGTCCGGTTCGTGGTCGAGGCGTTGCAGGGATATGTCGTCCTCGCCGACCCGGTATCGCACCCACGCGTCGTCGAGGCCGTCCTTGTCGACGAGTTGCTCCAGGTCGCGGACGATCGCGTTGGGAATGCCCCAGCCGGAAGCGAGGACGTTGGTGTGGGAAAGCGGCGTGATCGGTGCGGTGTTGATGAAGCCGGCGACGCGCGGTACGTCGTCGGGCAGGCACGGCATGGCCACGATGTCGGCCCAGCCCAGGCCGGATTCCGCCGCCGTGTACTCCTCGGCCGTCCGGAAGAAGCGCAGCCGCCCGGTGGCCTCACCGGGATTCAGCGGTGTGCGCTCCCGGGAACCGAACAGCTCATGGCCCAGGATGCGGGGCACCCGCTGTTCGCTGATCGCCGACAGCCCCTCCTCCTGCCCGTGGTTGGCGGGCTTGAGCAGCAGCGGCAGCCTGCTGTCGACCCGGGCCCGGACGAACTCGTAGAAAAACGCGAGCAGTTCGCCCTGCATGGTGTCGGCCTCGGTCGTCTCCAGGACGAGGAACGGCCGCTCCCTGCCGTCCTCCTGCTCGGTGTGCAGGGACAGCACACCGAGCAGGAAACGGCGCTCGGGATCGGTGTAGACGGAGGCGTTGAACGCGTCCAGCTCCGCGTCCAGCGCGGCCAGGTCCATCCCCAGCACCCGGGTGGCGACGTAGTTCACGTGGAAGGGGTGCACGCCCGTGTCGAGCAGGTGCCAGGTGTTCTCCGCCCGGTCGACGACGACCTTGAGGTAGGGGTGACCTGCCAGGACGCCCGAGAGCGTCCGGAAGAGGGCCAGGGAGAGGTTCTCGCCGACGACCGTGCGGTCCGTGGCGGGCTCGGCGGCGCCGGTGGCCGGACGGGTGCTCATGCGGGGACCTCCTCGGACTGCGCAGCGGGCAGCACCCGGGGGAGGGCGTCCACCAGCGTCTCGAAGTCCCGCAGCACCGTCCGCGGGTCGGCGGCGGAGAGCAGGCACAGAGCCGCCATGGTGTTGGCCCCCGCGGCAGGGTCGTAGACCGGCACGACGCTGCCGTCGGGCAGGGAACTCTCCGCCACCACCGACAGCTCGCTGCCCGGGCTCAGCGGGACGCCCGACGCGACCACGGGGAAGTCCCACACCTTGCGGTCCTGCCAGGCCTCGCCGCGGCCGTCGACCGCGAGGACGACGAGGGAACCCGCCGCACCCCGGGCCTGCGCCGGTGTCAGGGCCTGCTCCGGCCAGGCGACCGGGCGTCCCAGCAGGTGGTCGACGAGCATGCCCACCAGGTCCAGTTCGAAGACCTCCTCGATCTGCGGCACCGTCATCGCGCCGCCGAACCGGGCGGCGGTCTCGATGAGCCACATGCTGCCGTCGGGCCCGAGCTTGATCTCCGTGTGCGTCCCGCAGTCGCGCAGGCCCAGCGCGTCGACGGCGCGGCGCGCCAGGTCCACGACGCGGTCCTGCGCGTCGGGCGAAAGCAGGGCGGGGGTGATGCCGGCGCGCTCGGTGAAGGGCTCGATGGTGGGCATCCGGCCGCTGAGGCAGACGGGGTGGAACACACCGTCCGCCACGACGCCCTCGACGCTGAGGTAGTCGCCCCAGCCGGACTCGGCGAACCAGTCCGCCGCCGTGCCGCTGACGATCTCCTCGACCACGAAGTCGGCATCCGCCTCGGCGACATGCAGCTCCGCGTATCCCAACTGTGCGGACTCCGCCATGACCTGGCGCGAGCGGGCCCAGGCGGCGGACGCCTCGACGGGCGAGGCGATGATCTGGTGGGCGGTGGATCCCGCGCTCCAGGCCGCCTTGAGCAGCAGCGGACAGGACAGGGAGTTCACCGCCGCCTGCAGATCCGCCTCCGTGGCGACGGGGCGGAACGCGGGCTGCGGCAGGCCGCTCCGCTGCCAGGCGCTGCGCATCAGCCGCTTGTCGCGCGCGAGTGCGGCGGCTGCGCCCGCGCCCGGCAGGCCGAGCTCCTCGCAGGCCTCGGCGACCGCGACGACCGCGTACTCGGAGAAGGTGATCACAGCTTTCGCGCCCACCTCCCGGGCACGCGAGACGATCAGGGAGACCAGGTCGGAGCGGCCCGCGTCGTCCGGGGTGGTGAGCGAGGCGCACAGTCTCGCGGCGGCGCCCGCCACGGCGGGGGGAAGAGCGCTGAGCGCCAGCAGGTGCACGTCCGCCCTCGCAGCCGTCCGGGACAGGACATGGCCGAGCGGCGGACCACCCTTGGCATGCACCAACAGCACCGTGCTCACAGAAATTCGTCTCCGTTCATCTGGTCGGCAAGGGCCGTCAACGGCACCGGTGGTGCGGTGACCGGCCCGGGGAACGTGTGCGGGGGAACGGCGTCCGGCGAGTCCGCCCGCACACTCCAGGGGACCAGGCTGTAACCGTCCGTATCGCCGCAGAGGGCGCTCGCGACTCAGGCAAATGCCTGAGTCGCGGGGGTGATTCGCAGGCTTTCGTCACCGGATTCCCGGATTCCCGGATTCCCGGCCGGGCGGCCGGGCGGCCGGGCGGTGGACCCGCCGTTCATTTCCGGCAACTCGGCCGGGAATGGAGCTTGTGCTGTATCGGGCGGGATATCCAACGTCGGGTGACTGTGCGTCAGCCAGTCCTATACGGACGGAGACCGTTGTGGGCGACCCAAGCTTCAAGACACTGCTCGAGAACCTTCCGGCGTCCTGCAGGGAAGTCGACGAGGTGTGGCAGGCGGAGAAGAGGGACGCCGAAGAGATTTCGCAGACAGGCGAGTGGGACGGCACCGGCGGTCTCGCCGACCCGGGCGGCTCACAGCGCGCCCCGGACCGACGGCGGGAAGCAGGGCCCGCGGTGGCGCCCGGCCACGCCGCCTTCGCGGACCTGGTGGACCTCGCTCCGGCCGCTGCCTTCATCCGGGACGGCGACGGGCGCTACCTGTGGGCCAACCACGCCTACGCACACCTCTACGGCACCGTGCCGCAGCAACTGGTCGGCAGATACATCGAGGACTTCGACACTCCGGCCGAGGCCGACCGGTTCCGGGCCCTGGACCAGCAGATACTCACCCGGGGCACGCCCGTCCGCCACACCCTCCGCTACGTGCGACAGGACGGCACCACGGGGCGCGCCGTCGGCCACCGCTTCCCGGTGCGGGAACAGTCGCGTTCGTGCATCGCCGGCATCTACGTGGACATCACCGACCACCTGCGGGCCACGGCGCAGCGCCAGGAGGCCGAGGAGAACCTCAGCGCCCTGCGTGACCACAGCGGGCTTCCCTGCGCCCTGTTGTCGGCGAACGGGCGGGTGATCGAGGCGAGTGTGGCGGCCGCCGAACTCTTCCACCTCGGCCTGACCGACCTGGTGGGCCGTCGCGCCCATACGCTGCTGGCCCCTGAACCGGGTCCTGAACTCGACCGGCTGCACCGCCGCTGGAACAGCCTGATAGCCCGCCGCACCAGACGTGTCGAGACCACCGCCGTGCTCGTCGACGCCCTTGGACTGCAGCGGCGGGCGGAGCTCCACCTGACGACTATCGGCCATTCCGCCAGCCGGGCACGGCACGTCTGGGCCGTGATCACCCACCAGAGCCTCGCCCACGAGGCGCATCCACCGTTGACCGCCGCCCAGATCCGCATCCTGTCGCTGTTGGCGCAGGGCAGCAGCAACAGCGACATAGCCGCCTCGCTGAAGCTGTCGCGGCAGACGCTCGACTACCACCTCAGCCGTCTGCGCCACCTGCTGGGCGCCGCGACCCGTCCGGCCCTCGTGGCCCGCGCGTACGTCCTCGGCATACTCGCCCCCCACGCCTGGCCGCCACGCTCGGCCACCGCGGCCCATCCCCTCAGCACCGCCTGACCTCCGGGGGCCGTCACCGGGCGGGAAGACTCGCGTGAGCTGCGTTCGAGGGCGCCGAAGCAGCCCGGCGGCGCCGCTGCGGGTCCGACCGTGGCATCAGTGAGCTTCTTCGAGTTGGCCACCGATCGGGTGATGAGCCGTGAGCGCAACGAGCGAGGCCCCCGGGCTGTTGATCGAGATGTCTGACGTCTCAATCACGTTGCTCGGGGGCCTCGTTGGTCATCCATCCTGCCGCACTCGACCTGCCGCATGCACTCGTGGAGTGGGTGGCCATGCTGATCGTCACCCGTGAGGGCGACCGGCGCTGCAAGCTCCGTCCGTCCCA